>CAZSFB010000341.1:0-3695 GCA_964606035.1 uncultured bacterium
TTCCGGTACGTTTCCGGATCAAAGAGATCGAGGCTGGGCTCCCCAGCAAATTCCGCGGCCGCCTGATCCGCAGCCGTCTTCAGCCATCCAGCAGGCGGTTTTGTCGGCGTATCGTAAATCACCAGCCGTCCGAACGGCAGACGGCCTTCCCGGTTACACCGGCCGGCCGACTGGATGAGCGAATCGAAACCGGCCATCGCCCGGAACACCACCGGAAAATCCAGATCGACCCCCGCCTCAACCAGTTGTGTCGAGACGACGCGGATGCTGTCTCCGCTCTGGAGCCGGGCCCTGATCTCCTGAATGCGCTCCTGGCGGTGCCTGCCGCACATGAGGGCCGACAGGTGGTAGACTTTTTCGCCGGTCATGGCGCCGACCTTTTCCGCCAGTTCGCGGGCGTCGTTCCGCAGGTGCGTGATGGCTAGAACGGTCTTCTCGGCGGCGACCAGTTCCGCCACCTCGTCCCAGCTCTTCGTTTCCGCCCGTTCGGTCCGGACCCGCTTGAGTTGAACGAACGCATCCCCGATCTCTTCCGGGCTGCCGGCAATCTCCCGGATGGTGCCCCGGCGAAACCCTTCGACTCTCCGACCGTCCGAAGCCGGGCGTTCTTCCAAATCCGGCTGGGTGGCCGACGAGAGAACGAGACTCGCACCGTAGCCGTCCACTAGCGTTTGCAGGACATCCAGAACCGGAACGGCGAAGTCGTGGGGAAGCGTCTGGATTTCGTCGATAATCACGACGCTGCGGGCGATGTTGTGGAGCTTGCGGCATTGCGACGTCCGGCGCGCGAACAGGCTCTCGTAGAACTGGACCGCCGTTGTGACGACGAGCGGGGCGTCCCAGTTTTCGGATGCCAGCCGGTTGCGGGCATTTTCCTTCTCAGGGTCAATTCCGCTGTGATGCTCGATCAGACACGGATGGCCCTCGGTCTCTCCCAGGGCTTCCCGGTACACCCGCACCGTCTGGTCGATGACCGTGAGGTACGGAGCGACGACGATTACCCGGTCCAGTCCGTGCCGAATCGCATGTTCCAGCGCGAACGACAGCGACGCCAGCGTTTTGCCGCCGCCGGTCGGAACCGTCAGCCTGAAAATGCCGGGGGTTTCACCGGCCATTTTGCGGCATCGCTCCAGAATCCGCTGGCGCAAGACGTTTAGCGGTTTGGCTTCTGCCTTCGCGGACTTTTCGTCCATGTGTTTCCGGAGCCGGACGGCCAGTTCTGCAAGCGGCGGGAAATCCCCTCGTAGACCCTGCTCCTGCGGCTTGAAAAACTGCGCCGTGTCCAGGAAATCGGCGTCCACCAGCGCTGAGAACAGCATCCGGATCCAGAACTCGAAGCGGAGCATCGTGTGGTCTCTATCCGCGCCCTTTACCACTGAAGAAGTTGCCAACTTGGGGACACTGGCAATATCCGCCGGGAGCCGGGCGATCTGCGGCGGATCAAGGAACGCCTTGCGTTTTTCCGCGTCAAGACGGCGGCGGTTCTCCCAGTCGGTCTTATCCTTGAGTCCCGTATGATGACCCGCAATGACCAGCGCTAGCGGCAATCCCAGATTGTCGCCGAGACGGTTCAAAGCGTAGAGCGCCCCCGCCGACGAGTGATCGACCCGCTGCTTGCCCGCCGCCGGCTGGTCCTCGTCGTCCTCAACATGGACCTTTTCGGGATCGTTCGCCTCCCGGATCATCTTCTGGAACGCAGGCAGGTATTTGCCGAGATCGTGCAGGAGCCCCGCGCACCTTCCCCATTCCTTCGCCCCAAACTTTTCGGCAAAATCCGCTGCCAGCGATCCGACTTCGCGAAGGTGCTCATCCAGCAGATGCTCGCGACTGCTGCTTCCGTCGAGGTGGGCAACGATACTGAGTGATTTGCTGTGTTCGTCGGTCATACGGGGAGCTTACACCACCCCTGTGTCATCTAGTGACACACCTTAAGGCGAGGCAGGAAAGGGCCATACTTTTCACTTGCTATTGAGCGATCGGACGGAGGGACATCGACGAGTCTCTTAAACGGATGGAGCACGCAGCGAACGCAGGCAGCGGCATCGTTCCCCTACCGGTATAGCACCCCGGCCTTCGTCGAAGCCCCGCAGGCACATCGCCGGGACCACCTGGGGAGAGCGGAAATATCTCGAAATGACCGTGCTCAGGGAACCGGCCGCGCAGGGCGCGGCCGGCTGAAAGGAGAAAAACGAAAAGAGGAATAGTAACGAAATTGACGTACGGACAGGAACGAAATTATTAACACCAACAGAGACCGCTCCCGATCTCAGGGAAAAAGCGAAACTTTCAGGACACTACCCCTCCGGGTGGCAGTTTCTCAAATTGTCCGGTTCGCGTCACGACGGGGTGCAAAGAGGACTTACCATAATACTTGGAGATGTCATCCAAAATTACGGTTGATCATCACAAAAAAATTTATGCAAGATGGCTAATATTTTGCCGAAACCGAATTCGATTTAAGTGGTAAATCATATACACCCAATGCTTGTGCAATTTTATCTTTTGGATGATAGCTAGCACGTATTGTATAATTTTCACCTGAAACTAAATAATAGTAGTCTTTTAGATCGATAATAACCCCATAGGTTTCATTTGATTGAAGTCGTTTTACATTTTCTTTATTTAGCCCCTTAGGAAGTTTCAATGAATTGGTAGCCGAAATATTCTCATTGGATTCGTTTAGCACATCAAAATCCATAATTACGTTTGGGATTGACCCAATCGACGGAAGATATATCTCAGAATCTCCGCAATTAAAAAAGTAAGCATGGAATACGGTTGATTTTATATTTACAATTTTTAAGTCGATACAAGACCTTTCCTGAGAAAAAGAACTCCCTGTCAGGGTGAGCATAATTATTGCGGATAAAATAATCCGTTTCACGGGAAATTCCCTCCTAGTGTAATGTATTCACCGTAAGCTGCATCTTCGTAATCCCAACCGACCTCGTCGCCCGATGCCTCCAAAATTCCATTGTCGGATGCCATTCGATGCGCTGCTTCATGTTCAAGTAGGGTATTGAATTCCTTATCGGATAGTTTCCCAGATTCGTATCTATCAAGCACCTCACGATCAATTTGAATGATATCAGAATCAGGATCGTAACTCCCGTTCGCAGTGCTCATGTCTGCGGGCATCACGCATGGGCCTTTCCCTGGAGTGAAGGTCTCATCTACTTGCTCTGGAGTCGCACCTGCTATACTTTCAAATGCGTCGTATTTTTTCTTCTTCCCACCACATGCCCCGGTATCTTGGAGACCTTGATTAACACTGCTGTACGCTTTCCCATATCCATTCCAATTGCCGCACATCCGAAACATTCCATTTCGATCAAAGAAATTGACGGGATCTTGAGCTGAGTATGCGAATAAATTGGCCTCTTTTCCTGCAAACCCAATCGGATCCTTAACCGTCCATCTTCCCGTCACGGGATCGTAATCCCGCGCCCCGAATCTCGTGAGACCGGTGTCCCGGTCGTAGAGCCCGCCCGCGAAACCGAATGGCTGGAAGCCGGGGTTCGTGTCCAGCGTGACATTACCAAATTCGTCGTAGTCCATGCGCTGGGCGACCTGGCCGGTGGCGGCGTTGACGACCAGTCTCGGACTTCCCAGGTGGTCGGCGATGATCCGGTAAGTGACGCCGCCCTTCACCATCTGCTGCTCGCCGATCAACCCACTGACGACATTGCCCGCGC
>CAZSFB010000342.1:0-3693 GCA_964606035.1 uncultured bacterium
CCCGGCGGCAGTTTTTGCAGTTTTCTGTCGTGGTGCCACGGTCAGGTTTATACCGCCCCTTCCGGTAAAAACGGAAACGCCCGGAGGTTTTCTCCGGGCGCACTCCCCATCGGCCGCGAGAATAGCGTGCCCCAGAGAACTGATCCAGAGCGTGGGCCAAGATGGGCCATGGTGAGCCAAGAAAGTCCGCAAATGGGCCATCCAGAAAACACCTGAGAACACCCTGCGGGATAGTCACTCGAGACGGATTATTGCCCACATAACCCGGCGGCTTCACGCTGGTTTCCGGTAACGGCTGCAAAATCACCCCTCATCTGAACACGTCCGGAAATGGCCGCAAAAAGGTCGTACAGGCCGTGGCGGATTGCCAGGCTGTTTGCGCCGGACGTGCGAAAACCCCTAGAGTATCGGCGGCCCTGGAACGGTGGACGGTCGCGGCGGGGACGGCAGATTCTGCCATCTCCGCCGAGGAACTTCCGGACTCCGAGGGACCGGACGCCGGCTAACGGCCGGGAGCCGCAAGGCTACGGAAAGTGCAACAGAGAACAGTCCGCCGATGGCCCCGCAAGGGGATCAGGCAAGGGTGAAACGGTGCGGTAAGAGCGCACCCGTGTCCGGGGCGACCCGGCGCGTGGCAAACCCCGTCCGGAGCAAGGTCAAATAGGTGCGCGTTTCAGGCGAGAGTCCCCGCCGTAGCGCACGGGTAGACCGCTTGAGGGCACCGGCAACGGTGCTCCCAGATGGATGACCGTCGCCCCGCAAGGGGGACAGAATCCGGGGTACAGCCGTTCCAGGGCTTTTTATTACCGTACCTCCCGCAGAGGCCGTGACAGGACCCGTCCGCATGAAAAGACATTTTCACCGGTCACTTCTGAATCCTGCGGCTCCTCTTGCTGCGACGGCTGCACAAACCACTATGCGAGCTGCCGTCCTTACCGCCATCCTCACCCTCACCGCCTGCGCTCCAAAGGCAAAACCGTTCGATGCAATGGATTTCGAGCCTGAGGCCCCCGCCACTCCGCACGGAGGATTCCTCGTTCCCGCCGGAACCGTACAGGCGGAGATCCTTCTTGCTCCGGCGTTCCAGAAGATCTGGCTCCTCGATACCCACCTGAACGAAATCGCCACTGACCCGGAGAAATGCCGGGGACTCGTGGTCAGGCGCGGAGAGGAGGAGTTCTGGTTTGCCCCGGATGATTCCGGCAGCGGTTTCCGGGCCACGGAACTGGGCGATGCCCACGAGATGGGACTCAAGGGCTCCCTGGGTTTCCGCGACTGCCCCGTGGAAGGGGCCGTGGACACGGCCATCCGCATTGACCAGGCCCGCGAGAAATACGCCCGGCACGGCGGCCGGGTCTATGCGAATGCGGATTACCTGATCGAGGTGGTCCGCGAGGGACCCATCGTAAAGTTTTACCTGTCAACCCCCGAGCAGCCGTTCATTGACGCGCGCAAGGCTACAGTCATCCTGCTCTACGACCTGCACGGCCGTTCGTTTCCGACGGCCAGAGCCCCGGAGGGGGAATATTTCTATGCCCGCGTCCCCGCCCGCCCCGGCCGCGGAAGGCTGATGTTCCACCTGTTCAACGAGGAACTGGACCTGGAGGTGGAGTGGTGACTCCTACGCCCCCTTGGGCCGGAAGGCCTTGATGACTTCCTCGTTGGTTTCGAGGCGGGGACCCTCAATGAGATCAATGCAGTAAGGGACCGCGGGGAAAACCGCGTCCAGGCATTCGCGGATGGATTTGGGTTTCCCCGGCAGGTTGATGATGAGGGTACTGCCGCGGGTGCCCGCGATCTGCCGCGAGAGAATCGCCGTGGGAACGTATTTGAGAGATACGGCCCGCATCTGTTCTCCGAAGCCATCCAGGATCTTGTCGCAGACATTTTCTGTCGCCTCCGGAGTCACATCCCGCTTTGCCGGACCGGTGCCGCCGGTTGTGCAGACAAGGCAGCACTGCTCCCGGTCGGCCAGCTCGATGAGCGTTTTCTTGATCACGGGCTGCTCGTCCGGGATAAGCCGGTAGACCTCCTCCCACGGGGTCTTCAGGTACGCCTTCAGCGTGTCGCGGATGGCGGGGCCGGAAAGATCCTCATAGACGCCGGTGGAGGCGCGGTCGGAAATGGTAACGATGCCTATTCGTGCTGGTTTCATGAGGAGCCTTGTAGCACGTGCTAGGATTTCCGGCATGGAAACCGTCACCGATGCCGCTGGAGTCCGGCACGTGTTCACCGGGCCGCCCCGGCGGATCGTGAGCCTCGTACCGAGTCTCACGGAAACCGTGGCGGAACTGGCCGGTGTGGAGACACTCGCCGGGGTGACAAAGTTCTGCCGCCACCCGGCAGAACTGATTGACCCTATTCCGAAAGTTGGCGGCACGAAGAATCCGGATGTCCGGAAGATCATTGACCTCGAACCCGATATTATCCTCGTGAACGAGGAGGAGAACCGGATCGAGGACTACGAGGCACTAAGGGCCGCGGGGCTCCGGGTCCTGGTCACCTCGCCGAAGACCTTTACGGAAGGGATCACCCTGCTCCGCCAGATGGGCCGGATCCTGGGCCGCATCGTGGAGACGGACCGGATTGCCACGGAGACGGAGACCCTGCTGGAGAAAATCAGGCAGGAACAGCCGGGCCGGGGTTTGAGGGTTTTCTATCCGGTCTGGAACCGGCCCCTCATGACGGTGAACGGCGACACGTTCATCCACGACGTGCTGACCCTCTATGGTTTCGTGAACCCCTTTGCGGACCGCCGGGACCGTTACCCGGAGATCACCGAGACGGAACTGGAAAAGGAGATGCCACAGGTGATCCTGCTACCGGACGAGCCGTTCGAGTTCCGGCAGGAACACCGGGCCGAGTGGCTCATGAAGAGCCAGTACCCGGCGGCGCGGCGGCTCCAGGTGTATCTTGTGGATGGATCATATTTCTGCTGGTACGGTGTACGGCAGCTCCGCGCACTCGGCTATCTCCGGCAGATATTCGGGTAGCCGGTAAACGATTTATCGGCGCGTCGTGTGTGCCTTCACCAGGGGCCAGCCCTCGCGGCGGGCCTCCTCGGCAAGATCCCGGTGGGCGTTCACGCAAACCCGGTAGCCGACCTTCCGGAACACGTTGGCGTCGGCCACGGAATCGCCGAAGTAGCAGACATCCTTCAGCTCAATTCCCTGTTCGCGGCAGATCTTCTGGATAATTTCCAGTTTTCCGGTCCCGTGGGGCACCGGGAGCATCGGCCGGTCCGTGAGGCGGCCCCGTGAATCTGTCTCCACCTCGATCCCCACGGCCCGGGTGGCACCGATGGCGTCGGCGATCACCTCCACGGCAGGTTGTGGCGGTGTGCCCATGATGACCACCGGGATTCCCCGTTCGCGGTATTTGCGGAGCGCGGTCTCGGTCTCGGTGAAAATGTTTCCAAGGCAATATTTGCGGGTCCCCTCGCGGACCCGTGCGTAACCGGACGTCTTGTCCTCACCCTTGAAAAGCGCGCTCGATGCCTGGATGAAATCCTCCATGCCGGCACGTCCCGCGGCGTATTTCGCCAGCGTGGCGGTGAGCAGGGCGACCGCCTTTATGGCCTTGAGGCCGCCGGCCAGGTGCTTCGCCAGGTCGATGCCCAGCGTCCCTTTGTAGAGGGTATTGTCGAGGTCGCTGAAAACAATCTTCGCATCCGGATAGTCAGGTATCTGCATG
>CAZSFB010000343.1:0-3693 GCA_964606035.1 uncultured bacterium
CCTTCCGCTCCCGGCAGCCACCGGGGATGAGCTTTCTGTCACGGCAGTTTATGAGGACGACGCTGTCCTTGAGGAGGAAGTCCAGAAGTTGCGCCGGGACCGCGAGCGCCTGGGACCGGTCAATGTCGAGGCCCTTGACGAACAGAGCGACGTAAATACCCGCCTGGAAAAACTGATGTCGGAAGAGGCGGATCTAAAGAAAGCGCTGGACGACCTCAAGGATTCCATCAACAGAATCAACCGCACTACGCGGGACCGTTTCAAGGAAACCTTCGACTTTGTAAACCAGAGGTTCGGAGAGGTTTTTGTCCGCCTGTTCAGGGGCGGGCGGGCTGAACTCAGGCTATCGGATCCGGATAACCTCCTCGAATCCGGAATCGAGATTTACGCCCAGCCTCCCGGCAAGAAACTCCAGGACGTGAACCTGCTCTCCGGCGGTGAAAAAGCCATGACTGCAATCGCGTTCGTGCTGGCAATGTTCCTGACGCGGCCATCACCGTTCTGCCTTTTGGACGAAGTGGACGCACCGCTTGACGATGCCAATATCGGGCGGTTCAACGACGTGATCCGCGAACTGACCCGGCTGGCGCAAGTGGTCGTGATCACCCATAATCGCCAGACAATGGAAGTTGCGAACACGCTGTCTGGTGTCACCATGGAAGAACCGGGTGTAAGCAAGCTGGTCAGCGTCAAACTTCACTGACAGGCCCGAGTGCCAATAGTGCGAAATTCCGGAGTTCTCGCGGAGAATGACACGAACCCGCGAAAAGCTGATTGATGTCGGAGTCGCCGCCCGGTGGGCTGGCGGCAGTCTCCTGCTGATCATATTCATACTCCACCGGTTTCGACCCTTCGGGCCCGGCGGGGGCTATGACCTGCTGGGTGCGGCAGCCTATTGCCTCGGGGCGGCTGTCTGGGCACGTCCGCTGGTGCACCGGTATGAGAAGCACCTGACCTGGGTCCTTCTCGGCCATTTTACGGTGGACCTGTCTCTGGTGTTGATTCTGATTAATGCGTACGGGGCGCCCTGGACCAATCACGTATATGCGGTGGCCAGCCTGACCATTGTGTATGCCGCCATGATTGATCGCCCGGTGACCGGACTTTATGCGACCGCCATCAGTTTCGGACTTTACCTTTTTGCGGTCGCTTTTTTTCCTGCCTTTTCTGCGGGAACCCCGATGTCCACACTGGTCGAGGCAATTTTTGTATCCATCTATCTGCTGCTGATGGGGGTGTTTTCCTATTTCGCCAAGCGGACGCTCGATACGCTTTCTATGGAGTCTGCCAGGAGTGCTTCAGCGCTTGAGCAGGCGAACCTGCTGCTTCGGCAGCGGATGACTGATCTGGCCAGAAGCGACCAGTACAAGACTGAATTTCTCCACATGGTGAGTCATGAACTTCGTACACCACTAAACTCCATTATCGGCTTTTCGGAACTGATGCTGAAGGGCCTTGAGGGGCCGGTCACACCGGCGCAGCGTGAAGACCTTGAGAGCATCCACCGTAGCGGGAAATACCTGCTCGGTATCGTCAATGACATCCTTGATATGGCCAAAATCCAGTCAGGCGACCTGCTGCTTAACCCCGAAAGATGCGACGTGCTGACGCTGGCCCGGGAGTCAGCGGAAGTTCTGGTTCCTTCGTGTTCCCAGAAAGCACTTTCCATGGAAGTGTCGGGGCCGGGGGGAGGCCTGGGAACGTTCACGGTAGAAGCTGATCCGGCACGTATCCGGCAGGTGTTTTTCAACCTGCTGTCAAATGCTGTGAAGTTTACGGATCACGGCGGGGTTCGTATCGCAATCAATGAGGAGCCGGATGGAATCGTCTGCGCTGTCTCAGACACAGGACGCGGCATACCGAGCGACCGGATTGACGAGGTGTTTGATCCGTTCAAGCAGGTGGACAGCTCGCTGAACCGGAAAACGGCCGGGACCGGCCTTGGACTCCCCATTGCCAGGCGGCTGGTGGAATTGCATGGTGGTTCGATCAGGGTCCGGAGCCAGGTCGGACGCGGCACAACGGTTGAATTCACACTCCCGCGATCCCTGCCGAAGGATGCCCCCCGCCGCAGAAGCGCCTGATGCCGGTTTTTAAACGCTTTCGCGGAAAATTTCGTCGAGATACCGGTCCGGGTCGAAAGGCGTCAGGTCGGCAAGTCGTTCGCCGACCCCGATATAGCGCACCGGAAGTTTGAATTCATTGATAATGGAAATCAGCGCACCGCCCTTGGAAGTGCCGTCGAGTTTTGTGACAACCAGTCCGGTGAGTGTGAGTGCCTGGTGAAACTCTTTCACTTGGGCCAGAGCGTTTTGGCCGGTGGTCCCGTCAATGACGAGCCAGGTTTCATGTGGAGCCCCTTCGAGTGCTTTTCCGATGACCCGTTTGGTTTTTTTCAGTTCTTCCATCAGGTTGGATTTAGTGTGCAACCGTCCCGCCGTGTCTACGATCAGAACATCCATGTTCTTCGTCTTTGCCTGTGCGGCCGCTTCAAACGCTACACCCGAAGGGTCGGAGTTCTCTTTCCCCTTGACGATTTCCGCACCCACACGCTGGCACCAGGAATCAAGCTGCTCGACCGCCGCGGCACGAAATGTGTCGGCGGCTCCAAGCATTACGCTGAAACCCTCCTGCCGGTATCGGTGGGCGAGTTTGCCAATGGTCGTGGTTTTCCCGACGCCGTTTACGCCGGCGATCATCACCACCCTTGGTCTGGGCCCGGAATGCAGTGCGTCCTCATGCTGGACGGACTGCAGGATCCGGGCGAGGGCATTCCGGAGTTCAATTCTTACAGCTGCCGGGTCCCTGGGCTTTTGAGCTTTTACCTGGGAGAGCAGCATTTCGGTCGTCTTGACGCCGATATCCGCCGTGACGAGCAACTCCTCAAGGTCCTCCCATATGGACGGATCGATCTGCGGGTGACCGGTAAGGATCGCCTTCAGCCGGGAAAATACGCCCCGGGTTTTTCGGAATCCTCCCTCATAGTCAGGCGTCGTGGGTTCTTCTTGGGCAGGTGCGGGAACAGGTTCAGGTACCGGAACCGGGGCAATAGTGACCGGCGGTCCCGCAACAGGCGGCGGAACTGGCTCCGGCCGGGATACTGGAACGGAGGGTTCCTCCGGAGCCGGCTGTTGGGGCAACTCCTTCGGCGGTTCCTTGGGACGGCGGAGCAGAACAAACGCCCCTGCTGCAAGGGCAGCAAGCAGCAGCGGGATCAGCCAGTACAGGTTGTCAGATAGAAAAGTCATGATCACTGGTCTTTCAGAGAGCAGCCGGTTTACCGGTGTGGCGGCCCGAGTATAGGGCTTTCCGGGATAGGGTCCAGTGCCGGTCCGGGGAAATCAGTGGCGTTTGAGAAGTTCTGTCAGATAGGGTGACAGGGCACCCGCCAGAAGAAACAGGCCGACAACTGCCACCGTCCCGCCAGTCATGCCGTTAGAACCGTGTGAACGCTCAAAAAGGTAGATCAAACCGCCTGCCGCCAGCAGGATGCCGGAAAACGCCAAGGCAAGGCGGTTCCGGCGCCGTTCCCGGTCACTCAAGGGAATCGAAGCGTCGATCTTGTCCGAAAGTGATCGAAGGACTAGGAGTTGTTCGGCCGGAGGCAGCGTCTTGAGAACACTACATAGTTCCGCAGACAGCCTTTCGGCACGATCCAGCGGGTCCGCGGAATCGCCCGTGGCGGAGGTATTT
>CAZSFB010000344.1:0-3681 GCA_964606035.1 uncultured bacterium
TGTCACCAACGTTCGGCTAAAACGGAGTCAGGAAGCGACGGCCGCCGGAGCCGACGCGGACCTGATCAACTGACACATAATGTAGGTATACCCCGCGTCCGAACAGTCGATCGCCGCCGGAGCCGACGCGGACCTGATCAACTGACACGCTCCAAACAAAACATCTCCGTCATCCACCTGAAAGGCCGCCGGACACCACCCGCACCTGATAAACTGACACCGGAAAAGCTTACCCCCTTTCCGTTTACCCTCACGGGGCCGCCGGAGCCGACGCGGACCTGATCAACTGACACGAAAAACGGTGAAGGGGTTGGTTGACACGAAAGGGGCCGCCGGAGCCGACGCGGACCTGATCAACTGACACACATAATGCGAATTGGGAGGAATTGTGTGCCTAACCGCCGCCGAACACCGCCAGCGCCTCTCCGAAATCCGCCTGCGCGTTTCCCGGACGGTGAACCAGCGGCACGGCTCTCACGGCTCACGTTATCGACTATCGTCAAAGTTATGAATTTCTGCCCGCTATCCAGACTGTCGTGACAAAATCCATGCACCAGTAATCGTCGGGGTCTTCGGCAGACTGGGGCACGACCCGCAGATGCGATACCCGTTTGTTGCATTTCTTTGTCCATATAGAAGCCCCTTCCTCGCTGTAAATCCGATAAGCGGCTTTCCGGTTCACCGTCCAGCCTTCCCGCTGAAGCACCACCCACAGCCGCACGTATCCGTATCTGGGCCTGCGGGCAGCCAGATCTTTCAGCTGGAACCGGAGCGCCAAGTCGTCTCTAGAGTGTCGCTCGCATCCGGCCGTGCTCCGGTGGCTGAATGCGAGCCATCACATATGTGAGTGTTGTCATACACAGTTTGAGCTACCAAGGGCATTGTACCTTTAGAGGTTTCCATGGAGATTTCGGTTCTGTATTTCGCGATGATCCGGGAGATTACCGGGCGGTCCGAAGAGTGCCTGGAGATGCGAGACGGATCGACGGCGGCCGATCTGATCGCATTTCTTTCCGAGCGATACCCGAAACTGACGCGCCACAACACGACCTTGGCCCTGGCCTCGTCCGACCGGATCGTCGAACGCAACGAACCGCTTTCGCCCGGAGATGAGATCGCCCTGATCCCGCCCGTCAGCGGCGGCTGATCCACCTGCCGTTCACCCGCCGATACGGGACATTGAAAACGCCTGTGGCCCCTGCTCCCCGAATGACGGGTGATACGACCGTTTGCCCATGATGATGCGGGCGAGTTCGCTGGAAGCCGTCCGGTCGCCGGTGCCAGCCTGGCTCAGCAGCGGCCGGATATCTATACCGTCGGGTTCGTAGAGACAGCCGCGAAGGCGACCTTCGGCCGTCAGCCGTATGCGGTTGCACGAGTCACAAAACGGTTCAGTCTCCGAGGCGATAAAGCCGATCCGCGTCGCGCTGCCGGCGATCCGGTATTCCTTTGCCGGCCCGTGGACATCTTCAGCCGTGCAGGGGAGGAGGTCGAAGCTCCGGGCGATACGCCGGCGGGCCGTTTCCGCCGACAGGAAATGATCCCGGACAAACCCCGGAGCGGGGCCGGTATTCATCAGCTCGATAAACCGGACCGTAATGCCCCGGTCCATGCCGAACCGGCAGAAATCGTCCAGCTCGTCATCGTTCACATCCGCCATGAGCACCGTGTTTACCTTGATCGGCACGAGCTCCGCCGCCTGTGCGGCCTCTATTCCGGCCAGAACAGTGATAAGGCTGTCTCGCCCCGTAATCACCCTGAACCGGTCCGCCTTCAGCGTGTCGAGGTGGATATTGATCCGGTCCAGGCCGGCCCGTTTGAGATCGGCCGCCATGCCCGGCAGGAATTCGCCGTTGGTGGTCAGGGCGATATCCCGGATGGACGGTATCGCGCGAATCTGCCCGATGATTTCCGCGCAATCCGGGCGGGACAGGGGTTCTCCGCCGGTCAGCCTCACCTTTGTCACGCCGAAGCCGGAAAGAAGCCCTACGAGCCGTCCGATCTCTTCGGGCCGTAGAAGTCCCGACACCGGCCGTTCACCCGTACCTTTGGGCTGGCAGTAGCTGCAGTGAAACGCGCACGACGGCGTGACAGACAGCCGCAGACTCAATTGGCGGGGCATGGCCTCAGACAAGAAATACCTGCTCTCTGTTCGCCGTTTGCGGCGACTACCTAGCGTTGTCGTCTGCGTCGTCGTGTGAAGACTGCTTGAGAGCTTTCAGCCCCCGCCCGAGCGAACTGCCCAGTTGAGGGAGCTTCTTCCCGCCAAACAGAAACAGTACGAGAGCGAGAATGATCAGGAGTTCCGTAGAGCCCAATCCGAACATCAGAGTCCGCCTTCCCGTTTCTGCAATTAAAGTGACCGCCGCCGTTTGCGGGTCACCGCAAACGACACGAGAACAGTCGCGAGCAGCACCGGCACCGCAGAACCGGTGACGCTTCCCATGCTGCAGCTGCCGCCCTTGTCGGCTCCTTTGGCAGGGGCCGCAGCCGTGTTCTGGACTTCCGAAAGATCCAGCCGGAGCGGATGCCATTCCGACACGAGCTTCTGGCCGTTGCGGTCGCCTTCGGCTCCGTTCCAAACGGCGACCGCGATACGGGTGCCCGCCGCCGATTCCTTCGTGAACTGGACGTCATTGGGACCGGCGCTCTTCAGTGAACGTTTGAACACCACACGCCACACGCCATCGGCCCAGGTGCCCCGGCCGTCCACGTTCTGGTCACCCGCCGGCTGAGAGGTCAGCGTCCCGAGTCCCGTGGCGTTCAGGTCTTCGACCGCCGTCTTGCGGTTCCGGACGGACATCGGATTTCCGGCCGCCCAGCCCGTTGTGTAGGTTTTCCGCTCGGTCGCTTCGCGCGGATACTGGTCGATCGCATTGCTCGCGTACTGGTTAGTGACGTCGTTGAAGCCCGCCAGATCCTTCTGCCAGTCGGCCTTCCAGTGCCAGATGTCGACCAGTCCACCTTTCTCACCCATTCCGTGGAACGGTGCCGCGCTGTCGGCGCTCACCGGCTTGACCGGGAACTGGATCGCCACTGCGTCGCGGAAATCCTGAGACCGGAGCACCGTCTTGTTGGCGATCGAATCGGGCCACTCGACCGCAAAACCGATGTCGGTGCCGTTGGTAAGGCCCTTGATGATCACATAATCAGGCGCGTCGTCACGCGTCCAAAGCGGGCGGACCGGAACCGGAACCCCCGCCGCCAAATACCAAGCCTGATCGGACGGATCGATCGGGAGCTCGCCGCTCACGATGCCGACCGGTATGGTATTGTCGCCGGGACGGACCCGATTCGGCCGCTGGACGGCCAAGGACTGGACAAAATGCACCAGATCCCAGGTGTCCCGCTCGGCCAGCCCGTAGCCGGCCATCGGCGTTCCTTCCATACCCACCATGATCGCGCGATAGACGTCCTGCGGATTCTTGCCGCCGCGGAACCGGTCGCCGTAGGTGAAGTTACGCGGGCGGATCGGCATCCCGGCGTCGTCTTTCAGGTTCACCGAGTTCGGGCCGTCACCGTGGCCTGTGCTGCCATGGCAGGTGTCACACTTGTTGGCCTTGAAGAGGTTCTTGCCCCGGTCGATGCTCGCCTGGTCCGGAATCGGCTCGGCGTTGATCGTGATGACGCCGTACGGCTGTTCTTCCTGGAATCGGCTCGAGAATGTCTTGGTATATTCGA
>CAZSFB010000345.1:0-3679 GCA_964606035.1 uncultured bacterium
GAGCTCCAGCGGCGACTCCTTGAATACCAGCGGTTCAAGGAAGCGGCCATCGAACTGGGAAAGCGCGATATCCTGGGTCGCGACACCTTCACCCGGGAACTCCCGGTAGAGGAAAAGCCTGCACCGGCCGAGGAACGCATCGAGCCCGTGGACCTCATGGCCATGCTCCGGGCGCTGAAGAAAGTCCTTGAAAAACTGCCAGAGGCGAACCTCCGCGAAGTGGCGCGGCAGGAAATCACCATCCGGGCGCGCGTGATGCAGCTTATTGACGAGATCCGGCGCAGCGGGCGGCGGCCCTTTACGTCGCTGTTCGAAAATGACCGGACACGCAAGCGCGTGGTGATCACTTTTCTGGCGATCCTTGAACTCGCCAAGCTCCGCATGATCCGCATCGAAGCGGTTCAGGGCGAGGACGAGTTCATCATAGATCCCCGTGAAAATCTCAACGCCGAACAGGCCCAGATGATGCTCGGCAATATCGAGGAAGGCGAAGGCAGTTACCGTGGCTGAACAGGAAGAGAACTCCAATCCGGAAGCGGAAGGAACGGACGGCGGGACTGTCGAAGGCGGAGGCTCTGGCGGCGGCGGCCGGGCCCTGCCCCCCGAACGGCTCCATTCCATCGTGGAGAGCCTCCTGTTCGTAAACGGACGGCCCATGAAGGCCGCAGAAATTGCCTCCGCCATTCCGGAAACCTCCAAAAAGGAAATCGAGAAGCTTCTCAAGGAATGGACGAAGCCGGATGCCGGCGATGATGGCAGCCGTGGCATCCGGATCGTGGCCGTGGGTGGGGGCTACCAGGTCCGCACGATCCCCGGGAATGCCACCTGGATACGGCGGCTTTCCGGCACCCGGCTGTTCCGGCTCACCCAGCCCGCGCTCGAAACGCTGGCCATCGTCGCCTATAAACAGCCGATCACCCGGGCCGAAATCGACGAAATCCGCGGCGTGGACTCAAGTGCTGTCGTCCGCGCGCTCCAGGAGCGCAAGTTCATCCGCATCGTTGGCACCAAGGAAGTGCCGGGCCATCCGTCGCTGCTCGGGACCACCACCGAGTTCCTTGAGTTCTTTGGCATGGAGTCACTTGAACAGATGCCGCCGCTCCGGGAGATCATGGAAAACCGCACGGAGGAGATCGAGGAACCTGCGGGCGGCCCTGAGGGGCCGTTCTCCGCCGAGGCCAGCAGCCAGGGCCTCTCCTTCGCGGATCTCGAGGGGAAACTCCCTCCCATGCCCGATCTGGACGACGAGGATGGCGAAATTCCTCCCGAGGGCAGCGCCTCCGTCTGACCGGAGCCTCGGTTCGGGGCCGCTTGCCTTCCGGAACCTGACTCACTAGAAAACGTTTCCTCGCGGCCAGGCTCCCACCGGAGCTAGCGGCTGGAATGGGCCCATAGCTCAGTTGGATAGAGCGTCTGGCTACGAACCAGAAGGTCGGGAGTTCGAATCTCTCTGGGCCCGCCAAAAGAGATGACCGCCGTTTTCGGCCCACATCGAGAACGGCTTTCTATAATCCCCGCGCAGAGTTACACCATCGAGCATCGGGTTCGATAAGACGATGCGGGCGAGTTTCGCCCGCCGCCGGGGTTCAGCCGTTTCGTAGAGTGATTTCGCACGCTTGGAGAGTTCTATCGCCGTATCAAAGGCATTGATCCCTCTTGCGGTAGCGAATGGTGCTTGTGCTAGAGCCTGTTCAGCATCAGTCAGCTCCGTCCGCCAAGCATTCCACTTCCCCTGAAAGAAAGCATCATCGATCCGGCCTTCGATGTGATCGGTATAAAGCCGATCCAGTTTCGCTTGGAGGGCCGTTACACGCTTCCTGGTCTCGTCCTGACGCTGGCGGTCCTTAGCCGTCTCCGAACTCGCCAGATGGTCCGCAGTCGCTTTCAGCCACTGGGCAAACTCTTCCCCGGGCTCGATCGCTCCGATCTTCTCAAAGAGCTGCCGGGAAACATCCTCTTCGCGGACATATTCCGGCTTACAGGTGCGCTGATTGGCGCACCGGTAATAGACATACCGGCCCTTCTTGATCTCGCTCGTAATCATCGCCCCACACCGGGCGCAGGTCAGAAGGCCGGAAAAGGCAAAATAGTGTTTTCGCTGCTGCTCAGGGTGATTATTCCGGCGAAGCTGTTTATTTGCCCGGTCCCAAAGCTCCTTGCTGGCAATCGGCTCGAACTGGCCCTTATATATCCGGCCTTTCCAGAAGAAATCGCCGTAATAAATCGGGTTCTTAAGGACCAGTTCCACGCACCGGCGGGAGATCATCTTCCCCTCACGGCTCGTGAGTCCTTCCCGCGTCATCAGCTCCGAGAGCGTCGTGATGGAATACAGCCCGGTGGCATACCGCTCAAAAAGCGTCCGGACGAGCGGAGCTTTCGCCGGGTCGTGAACGATCGAGCGTTTTTCCCGGTCCCAGAGGTATCCCACCGGCGGGTGTGATGGATACTGGCCGATTTCGAGCTTCTGGTTGATACCCTTGCGGACTTCCTCGGAGAGGTTATCGACGTAGTTCTTGGCCATCAGCACCTTGATGCCGTGGATAAACTTCGTGTGCGACGTGGCGTTACGGCCGATTACCTCGTTTTCTTTCACGAGGTGAATCCGGACGTCTCTCTCACGGATCAGATCGTCGAGGGTCGTGTAATCCTTAAGATTCCGGTAAGCGCGGTCGGTTTTCTCGACGAGGATGATAACCGGATGCTTCGCCGCCCGGATGAATGCCAGCATGTGCCCGAAGTTCGTGCGGCCGGCGTTTCCGGCCGACTCCACGTCGATGAATTCCGACAGCACTTTCAGACCGCTTCGCTGGGCGTAGCCCCGGAGCAGCCCAAGCTGCGAATCAATAGAGAAACCCTCCTCCTGATCCTTGGAGGAAACACGGGCGTAGATCACGGCATAGGGGGTTTCGGGCGACGGCTCGTTCACCGAGCGGCTTAAGGGGATTCGCATGGTACTATTACGACCTCCGGTTCAGCTAAAGGCTAACCTCACACAGTAGCCGAACTTTTGGCCGACGTCACGGCGGATTCGCCGTCAGCGATCCACTCCATCCAGGCCAGCGTGTTCTCGGCGATCTCCCTGGCTTCGTCCATGGTGACGGTACGCCCATACTGACGTTCAAAGGTCAGAACCGTGAGCCGCAGGTATTCCTCGCTGAGCACGATCCGGCGTCGTGTCGTGCGGCAGACGACGTCTCTCACTCGTTCTCTCCGTCAAGGGACCGGGAGAAGTGATAATGCTTGGCCCCGGATACCATCCTGGTTTCGACCTTCCAGCCGGCCCGGTCCAGGACTTCGCGGGAATCCTTTATGCGAGAACCCATCTGCTGGGCCGTGGAGAAGGGGTTATGGAAGCCGCGCTGCTTGGCGAGATAGGTAAAAACGCCGTGGAAGCTTAGGGCCGTTCCGCGGAATTTCACGAGCCGGGGTTTCCCGCGTCCGTCCAGATCAAGATCGAACCTAAGTTTGTAGTTACGGCGGAATTCGTCGGAGGATTCGGCATAAAGCAGTTCACTCTTGAGCTGGTCCAGAAGGAACAGGATCGTGTTCGTATGGACTTCCGTCTCGCGGGCCTTCAGCTCCTGCGTCGCGAACATCTCCTCGATCAGCTCGCGGGCCATCTTGTCCACCGGGAGCTTGCGGTGGCGCTCGTCGGGCACGTGCCGCAGGATGGTTTCCA
>CAZSFB010000346.1:0-3674 GCA_964606035.1 uncultured bacterium
GATAGACCCCAGCTCGGGGACCGTCACCTGGAAGTCCGAAAGGACTTCCAGCAGGAAGGCTTCAAACTCCGGGTCAGCCTTGTCGATCTCGTCAACCAGGAGAACCGTCGGCCTCTCCGATGAGATCGCCCTGAGCAGCGGCCGCGGCAGCAAAAACTGCTCGCTGAAAAACACGTCATCCTGCTTGCTCAGTTTGTCGACAGCCTCGGCGAGCGACTTCGCGCCGCCAACGACATCGTTAATCTTGTCCTTCAGGATCTGCGTATAAAGCAGCTGCTTGGCATACTCCCACTCGTAGAGCGCTTTTGCCTCGTCGAGCCCCTCGTAACACTGCAGGCGGACCAGTTCTCGCCCCAGTGCACTGCTGACCACTTTTGCAAGGTCTGTCTTCCCTACCCCTGCCGGTCCTTCAATGAGAACCGGTTTCCCAAGGGCCTCCGCGAGGAATACCACCGTCGAAATGCGTTTCTCAGAGATATAGTTCTGTTTTGCAAGCAGTCCTGTTACGTCATCGATCGTTTTGAACACGGGCAATGTCTCCATCCTCCGGGCACACCCTGGACCGCAGGGGTCCGGCTCTGTCCCGGGGCCCACTGACGCTAGCATCACTCAAAGGGGTATCGAAATAGGCAGAACAGGCTGTTTTTCTGGCCTGGCGCATTCATTGAAGGTTCCCATCGGATCCCCATCAAAGTAGGCTCATGCCATGGAAAAGTCCGGGCAGGTATCACCTGTTACTTCGGTGTTGAAGCAGCTGCTTCGGCCAGCTCCTTTTTCTCTCATCGAAGAAGTGGAAGCCCTGTTCAACCGCCTTGATCAGGCCGATTCCCTTCCCCTGAAACTGACCTGGGCCAAGGACCTGGCCGAATGGCTGCGGCTTAAAAGCGCCATCCCCCTCCCTCTGGATGCCAGCGTATCAGGCCGGTCCGCCGCGGCCCGGCTCTGGCTGTTTTATCGGCTACTGCACGAACTCCCCGATCATCAGGCAAAGGTATCCGCCCTTTTCCGGGATGTTCTGGAGAGCACCTCCGCCCTTCATCTGCTCTCGGAGACCGGACTTCCTGCCCACCAGCGCTTCTCCGTGGAGCTGATCAACCGGCTGTCGGACCAGTTACTGCCACGCCCTCTGGAAGAGCATGAGCTTTCAGAACTGGTTCAGCGCATGTTCAAGGTGCCGCAGGATATCGCCTGGATTGACGAGCTCCCCCCAGACCTTCTGCTCGGATTTGCCCGCAAAATCCTGCCGGAATCCAGGTCGTCTTCCTGGAAGCGTTTCAGGCTTGATCTGCTTGAGGCGATTCTCGTTCTCTCGGGCCGGACAGGCGCGCTTGGGCTCCACCGGGATTTCCGCGACCGCTGCAACTGGACATCGATCCAGGAATCGCCGTTCTATCTTCTGACCCGTACCGCCGATGCATTCGTCCGCTCCCTGGCTGACGAAACCGACGCCGAAGTGCACCAGGATAAATGCCTCAAGGCCATCAACGGATGCCGGGATACACTCAAGGATGTTACCGCCCATCTTGAGGAATCCGGTGTCAGCGTCGATCTTGTGTTCCGTATCGAGCTGGCGCAGAAGCAGCTTCGAAGGCTTGAAACACTCCTCCATCTGGCATCCCTGGCGAAAAGCTCAGAGAACGGCCGAGACGCGATCGAGTTCTTCGTCGCACTGGTCCGGGACTCGGTGGATGACCGGAGCATTCGGTCGCTGCTCCGGCGGAACGTGCACCAACTTTCCCGGAAGATCGTGAAAAGCGCCGGGCACACGGGGGAGCATTACATCACCTCCACCCGGAGCGAATATGCCGGCATGTGGCGTTCCTCCATCCAGGGCGGCGGACTCATGTCCATTGCAACGGTCCTCAAGTATTCACTTACTCCCTTTACCTACCCGCTCTTTGTCGAGGGGCTGCTCGTATCCGTCAACTACGCTGCCAGTTTCCTCGCCATCCAGTTCACCGGCTCTACGCTGGCGACGAAACAAACGTCCGCTACGGCGGCTGCACTAGCCCGGGCAATCGGTGAAAGCGGGGATCAGATGGGACTCCGCCCGCTGGCCCAGATGACCGCCCGAATCATCCGGTCACAGCTGGCGGCGGTCATCGGCAACGTGTTTGCCGTATCTCTTGGAGCGGCTTTCCTGAACTGGCTGATCCTGACAGTCAGCGGGAGACATTTCATGACACAGGCCCAGGGTGCCTATGTCTTCAAATCACTGCATCCGTGGGAAAGCGGGACGGCTTTCTATGCTGCCCTCACAGGCGTTTTACTGTGGTTGTCGAGTGTTGCAGGTGGATGGTTCGATAACTGGATCATTTTCAGGAAACTTCCCGATGCAATCGCAAAAAACCGGAAGCTGAACCGCATTCTCGGCCCTGACAGGTGCCGTACGCTCTCGGAATTTCTCCTGGGCAACGCGTCTGGAATTGCCGGAAACTCGTCTCTTGGGTTCATGCTCGGCATGCTTCCGGTTTTTGGCCGGTTCTTAGGCCTCCCTCTTGATATCCGGCATGTCACACTCGCTGCGGGGGCGGTCACTTTTGCCGCCTGCGGAACCACGCAGGATGCATTGATGGAGGGACCCTTTCTCTGGGCGCTGGCCGGGCTGCTGCTGGTGGGAGTTCTGAACGTGGGTGTGAGCCTTGCCATGGCCCTCACTGTGGCTCTTCGGGCCAGCGGAGTAACGGGTCACGAATTCCGGTCCCTTGTTGGAGCCCTGAAGGAAGAGTGGAAACGCAATCCCCGGAATTATTTCCTGCCTCCGGCGGAATAATGCCAGGGCCGGAATGGAAGTGATGCAGGTCATAAGCCACTACCCGGGTAGATGCCAGAGTGCGTGATGCGGCCATGAAAGCACTGATCGTCGAAGACGATATTCCCGCCCAGAAACTTTACGGGAAGATACTCAAGAGGCTTGGGTGGGAGATTGATTGTTTTTCGACTGCAGAAGAATCCCTTTCTCACGTCACAAACGAGACTTACGGAATCGCCCTCCTTGACTGGATGCTTCCGGGCATGAGCGGCCTGGACCTCTGCCGCCGGATGCGGGAAATGGAGGGGTTCCGGGATACCGTCATTCTCATCATTACTGGCAGAAACGAGCCTGACAGCCTGCACCGGATCCTGGAAAGCGGGGCGGACGACTATGTCCCCAAGCCAGCGACTGCCGAGGTTCTGGAAGTCCGTGCAATTATTGCCGGGAAGTTCCATCGGGAACGTACGGACCGGACCCGAATCGAAAATGAACTCAAAAACAGTGAGCAGCGATATGCCCTTGCCGCCGCCGGGTCCAATGACGTGCTCTGGGACTGGAATCTCGAGACCGGGTCGATCTACTTCTCAAGCCGCTGGCGTCAACTGACGGGTATTGAGACAGGCCCTGACAGCAACGAACGAACCGCATGGCTGGACCTGATACACCCGGAGGACCGCCCCAGGATTGAGCAGGAACTCCAAGACCATCTGAAAGGGATCAGCCCCCGACTGGAGTGCGAATACCGTATCCGGCATTCAGAGGACGGTATCTGGCGATGGATCCTGACCCGCGGTCTTGCGGTAAGAGATGAAAACCGGCAAGCGCTCCGGGTCGCCGGTTCCCATACGGACCTGACCATGCTCGGGGTCCACGACGCTGTAACCGGGCTGCCCAACCGGGCCCTGTTTGTCGAAAGACT
>CAZSFB010000347.1:0-3671 GCA_964606035.1 uncultured bacterium
CCCTGGCCGTCCTTTTTTCTGCTGTCGGAGCTGCCTTTGCCTTCTGGGCCTGTGCCTCCAAGGAAGCCGCTGATCCGGCCGACTCATTCACTGAACGCGCACCCGGTCCATTGCGTCCCGAACCTCCAGCTCCGGGAACCGGTAAAAGCTTTTCTGACGGTACCCGCCTCTGGGTCCTTCCCACCGGACAGACCGTCGTCGTGAGACCCATTCCCGGCAATCCCAACGTAACAATCAACACCTGGGTACGCGTTGGATCTGCTGATGAGACCGACGAGATCAACGGCGTTTCCCACTTCCTTGAGCATCTGCTGTTCAAGGGAACGAACAAATACGGTCCCCGGGACCTCGATGCAGCTTTTGAGGGCGCGGGCGGCGACATCAACGCCTCCACTTCCGACGACTTCACGAATTACCACGTGACCGCACAGGCGGCAGATTTCGAGAAAATGCTCGAGATCCACGCCGACATGATGCAGCACGCCACCATCCCTGCCGATGAACTGGAACAGGAACGGAAGGTCGTCATTGAGGAGATCAACCGGGCCAATGACAGCCCCATGCGGAAACTGTTCATGGCGCTGAACGGACTAGCCTACAAGACACACCCCTACCGGCTGGATACGCTGGGTCCGGCGTCGAACATCGCCTCGATCCCGCGAGAGAAAATCCTCAAATACTATGAAGACCACTATGCGCTGAAAAACATGATCACCGTGGTGGCAGGCGGTATTGACCCGCTACAGGCAAAGGAACTGGTCGAGAAGCATTTCCAGACCGGCCGCAAGGGCGGTGCGGAACCGTTCAGTGCCGCTCCGGAACCCTGGCCCACCACGGAACAGCGGGCTGATGTCCGCATGAATACCAACAAGGCCTATGTGACAGTCGCCTGGCGAGGCCCGGCCGTGAGCCGGCTGGACGATTCGGTGGCACTGGATGCTGCCTCCATTATCCTTGGCAAGGGAACCTCGTCGCGGCTCTACCAACGGCTCGTCCAGAAAGAGCAGCTTGCCGTCAGTGTGCAAGCCTTCTCGTCGAACCAGCGTGATGACGGCATTTTCGGAATCATTGCCGTCTGCGAGCCGGAAAATGCCGGAAAGGTCGAGGCAGCCATCCGGGAGGAGGCCACACGTCTCCGCCGCGAAGCAGTGTCGGCACCGGAACTCCGCAAGGTAATCGAGCAGTCCCGGAGGGACTTCATCTATCAGGGGGAATCCTCTGACGGCATCGCCTTTATCCTTGGCTGGTATGCCACCGTCGGGACGGTGGATCTCTACTATGACTACCTGCCTGCGCTGGAGCGTATGACGACAGAGCAGGTCCGGAGCACAGCGGCAGCTTACCTGAGACCCGAACGCACGATGGTCACCCGGGTGCTGCCAGAGGGGTTCGATCTGGCGAAAATCCTGGCGGCGGAAAAATCAAAACCTGTCCCGGCTGCTGCGGATACGCCCCTGCCTGGCGAAGCCCCACCGCCCGCACGGGAACCCGTCGCGAAGGCATCGAAGTTCACTACCCGCGAATACCGGCTGAAACTGGGCGGCACCCTCATTGTCCGCTCGAACCCGTCGAATGATGTCCTCGCGATCCGGATCATGTTCAAGGGCGGAGACCGGCTCCAGCCGAAGGCGGGGCTGTCGGGACTTCTGGCTCGCCTGCTCACCAAGGGTGCCGGCGCCCGGAACGCTGCCGAGTTCGCCTCCTACGTCGAGGAAAACGGACTCGATATCACCGTCACCTCGGAAACCGATTACCTGGAGATCACCGCGCGCGGTATTGGTGCCGACCTGGACCGGATCCTCAGCCTCCTTGGTGATGTCATTTACCGTCCCACACTGACACAGGATGACCTGGACCGGGAACGCTCGCTCATGCTGAAGGCGATCCAGAGCAGCCGTGACCGCCCCGAAATATTTGCCCGGGAAAAGCTCCTGAACGCCCTCTACCCCGACCACGGCTATGGGGACGTGGGTGAGCGGACGGAAAAAAGCCTGCCGCAGATTACCCGCAAGGACGTGATTGATTTCTACACGGCACAGGTAAACCCCGCTGCGATGGTGGTTGCGCTCGTCGGCAACGTTGATCCGGAGGCAGTCCGGGAACGGTTCGATGAAACTTTCTCGCTGGAACGCCACGGCGCGGGCGAAGGCTACCAGGCGCTTCTCAAGGCAGCCCGGAAACCGGTAAAGCCGCCTTCAAAAAATGTGGTCGTCAAAACGCCCCGCCCCACGGAGCAGACCCATGTTTTCCGGTCGTATGTCGGCACACCGGTCATGAACCCTGACTACCCGGCCCTGAAGGTCCTCTCGTCACTGCTCGGACAGGGACTGTCGTCACGGCTGTTCACTGAGCTTCGTGACAAGCGGGGGCTTGCCTACACCACTTTTGCAAGCTTCCCGCACGGTCTGGATCCGACCGGTTTCACCCTTTATATCGCGACGGAGCCTAAAAACACCGATGCCGTCATCCTGGGCTTCGACGAGCAGGTCGCCCGGCTCCAGAAAGAGCCCATCCCGGAAGCCGAGGCGGCCTTCGCCCGCAACAAGTTTGTGGGAAAGTTCCTGAATGCCCACGAGACAAATCTGGAGCAGGCGTTCTATCTTGCTTACTACGAGATGGCCGGATTTGGCTGGAGCTATGATGAGGAGTTCCCGAAGAAGATCCGGGCTGTGAAGCCAGCGGACCTGGCCCGGGTGGCGAAGAAATACCTTTCCCGTCCGTATGTTACGAGCATCCTGGGACCGCCTTCGGCCATCAGTGCAAAGCCACAAAACCAGCCATGACAACTTTTTCGCGGCCATTTCCAATCCTGTTAAGGAAAAGGGCATTTTTGCAGCCGCTCCCGGAAACTGGCGTTATGCCGCCGGGTTAGGCAGTCAAAATCCGAGGCGAACGATCTTCCCGCAGGGTGTTCTCAGGTGTTCTCTGGATGGCCCATTTGCGGACTTTCTTGGCCCACCATGGCCCATCTTGGCCCATGGTCTGGATTCGGCCCCGAGGCATCAATCAGAATGGGAAAAGTCCACCCGTACGGGTTCCGTGCCAATCAGCCGTTCAAACCGCTGCTCGCCACCAGGCGACGGTGCGGTCCAGCGCCTCGTTGAGGCCCACCCCCGGACAGTATCCGAAATGCAGTTCAGCTTTGCGGGACGAAAAGGCCAGATCATGACGGGGCACACTTGCCCGGTAGGTCGTGATGAGTGGAGCACCCTTGAGCCCCAGACGGGGCCACGCCCACTCGAACAGCTCCGCCGCACGTTCTGCCGCTGACCCCGGAAGCGAAAATACGGGAACCCCGGCACCCGTCCGGATCGCAATGCGCTCCATCAGGGAATACCAGCTGACTGGCTCAGGGTCCCCAAGGATATAGGTTTCACCGGCAGCCCGGTCCGACAGTGCCGCCTGCACCATGCCGGTAGCAAGATTACCGGCATAGGAAGTCGTGACGAGGGAACGTCCGTGATCAATATGCACGTAAATACCCTTCTGAAGCGCATCCACGAGGGGGACGAAGGAAGTCCGGTCCCGTTCGCCGAACGGAAACACACCCGGACGGATGATCGTAACACCCAGGCCGCCCCTGGCGGCTTCAATGCAGGCATCTTCGGCGAGAATCTTCGACCGGCGGTAGGGGTTCCCGCCGTGATCTCTCGGAGTGTTCTCGTCCGCCC
>CAZSFB010000348.1:0-3670 GCA_964606035.1 uncultured bacterium
CCGTTCTCCCCTGTCCTTTTTCCGGGCTGCATTCATGACAAGCAGTTCGGCCGCCTCAAGGTCGGTCGCCATCTGGGCGAGTTTTGCGCCAACGAGCTGGTGCTCCCAGATCGGTTTCCCAAAAGTTTCCCGTTCCTGTGCATAACGGATGGAGGTCTCAAACTCGGCACGGAGTACGCCGACGCTTCTCGCGGCGACATTGATACGGCCCAGCTCAAGCCCGTTCATCACCTGGAAAAATCCCTTGCCTTCGGCCTCGGGACCCCCGACGAGATTGCCGGCGGGAACCGGGAAGTTCTCAAAGACAAGTTCTGAAGTGGGAATGCCTCTCAGCCCGATCTTGGGAATGTTCTTGGACACCTTGAAGCCGGGATGGCCCTTTTCAATTATGAAACCACTGATGCCGTTGTGCGGAGGATCGCAGTCCGGGTTGGTCTTGGCCAGCAGGAAAAAGGCATTCCCGTCCGAGTTGGTGATCCACATCTTGGCCCCGTTTACGATATAGACGTCGCCCTTGCGGATGGCCTTCGTCTTCATGGAGGCCACATCGGAACCGCCGTGGGCCTCGGAAAGGGCAAGGCCTCCCCGCATCTCGCCGGTAGCAATCTTCGGCAGCCATTGCTTCTTCTGTTCGGGGGTGCCGAAGTTCTTTATGGCATGCGCCATCATGAGCTGGGTATTCAGCATTGAAGATAGTGTCATCCAGCAGGCAGCAAGTTCCTTGACCACGAGGGCATAAGTGACGGTATCCCAGCCCAGGCCGCCAAATTCCACCGGGATCGTGGCGCCGAAAAGGCCTAGTTCCTTGAACCCCGCCAGCGCTGCATCCGGGTATTCATCGTTGTGGTCCCACCGGCTTACGTGTGGCCGGATCTCCTTGTCGAGGAATTTCCGTACTGTTTCCACGATCTGTCGCTGTTCATCGGTAAGTTCCATTGTCATGATGAAGTTCACCCCGGCCTGAAGAATTGTGGCCCAGACTAGACCGCGGGCTGCGGCAGGGAAACAGTGTCAGGAGCCTTGTGCGGCTGACTTGGCAGGCTCAGGGGCAGAAGCAGGGGTTGCAGGTGGAGTCACATGGGTGAGATCCGGGCGGGGGGCGTCTGGAAATGAGTGTGCCGGAATATCGCGGAACCGGGGTCCGGAACGCGGCTGTTTTTGCGGATATCCGAGGAACTCCTCGCGATAGATATCAATGCACTCCACAAAAACCGCCAGCAATGCTGGCCCGAGTATCACACCCACCGGCCCGAGCGTCATGATGCCGCCAAGGATGGACATGAGAACCCAGAGTGTCGAGACCGTGGTCGCTTCGCCAACGATGATGGGCCGGATGATATTGTCAACGACACTCGCGATCAGTCCGAAGATCAGGATCACGATGGCCGAGAATGTGTCTCCCCCCATGAAGGTATAAAAGCATGCGGGGCCCCACACCAGGGCGGTGCCAAAGACCGGAACCATGGCACAGAAGGTCATCACAACTCCCCACAGGATCGCGTTATCGATTCCCGCCAGTACCAGTCCGATGGTCGCGACAAATCCCTGGGCCGTCACGGTCACGGCAGTTCCCCAGAGGACTGCGCGGCTGGTTTCACCGAACCGGTTAAGGATCCGGCGGTTCACCTGGGTGCCCAGTGGCGAGATCTCGACAATGAGATCGACAAGTTCCCGGCCTTTCACCAGAAGATAAAAGACGAACACGGTCGCGATGACGTACTGGAAAACCACCAGTGCAAGGCGTCCGAGTACGGCCGAAACAAATTTGGCGCTCTCGGCGGCTATTTTTTGCCACTGATCGACGATATACCCGATCAGGTCAACCTCGGTGCCGAAGGTTTCATGGATCAGGGCCTCGACCCGGATCAGGTGGGTTTCCAGCTCGACCCGGTCAAGAATTCCAGTGGCCGTCAGTTCCGTCATCTGGCGGATCGTGAACACAAAGACCACGGTCAGCGGCAGAAGCACGGTCAGATGCGCCGTGATGAGAGCGAGCGACGCCGCTGTTACCGGGCCCGCCTTCAATTTGTGCTGGAACCACTCAAGCACAGGCCACAGCAGCACCGTAAAAACCGCTGCAAAGATGAGCGGAGTTGCAAAGGGCCGCATGAAGGCAACGGCCAGAATGATCCCGACCGTGACAAACACGATCAGGAACGACCGGCGCTGCATCCGGAGCGGCGGTTCCTGATACTCAACCAGCTCCCGCACAGGTTCGCTGGTAGCTTTCTGAGCCGGTTGTTCAGCGTTGGTGGTCATGGTGATGTTTCCGTTGACTCCGGGTCTGTGAGAACATAGCTTTCGCCCTGCCTGAGGAGACGGGAAACCCGCCGACGGGTCCTCAGATGCTGTCAGTCGGCCAGTCTAGCCGGAAACAGCCGATTTCCCTAGGGAATTAGGTAAAGATAAATGAGCACCAACCGTGATTTCCTGTTCACTTCTGAGTCCGTCACCGAAGGCCACCCGGACAAAATGTGCGACCGGATCTCCGATACAGTCCTGGATGCACATCTCGCAGAGGATCCAAGAGCCCGTGTCGCCTGTGAAACTTTGGTGAAAACCGGACTGGTGGTAGTGGCTGGCGAGATCACCTCCAGGGCACAGGTCGACTACCACAAGCTGGTTCGCAAGGCAGTCTGTGACATCGGCTACACTGGCAGTGAGATGGGGTTTGACGGCAACACCTGCGGGATCCTGATTGCCGTGGAGCAGCAGAGCCCTGATATCGCACTCGGCGTGGACGACCACACGAGCCAGTCCAAGGAGCAGGGGGCGGGCGATCAGGGACTCATGTTCGGTTATGCGATCAACGAGACGAAGAGCCTCATGCCGACGCCGATCGAACTCGCCCACGCTTTGACCCGCAAGCTCACGCAAGTCCGCAAGGCTGACAAAAAGTCGTTCCTCCGCCCGGATGGCAAGTCCCAGGTGACGATTGAATATCGCGACGGTGTGCCCTGCCGCTGTGATGCGGTCGTGATTTCCACGCAGCATTCAGAAAATGTCTCCCAGAAACAGCTTCGCGAGTTCGTGATGGAGAAGGTCATAAAGCCGGTAGTCCCTGCCAAACTCGTCGACAAGAAAACCAAGTATTTCGTCAACCCGACAGGCAAGTTTGTGGTAGGTGGCCCGATGGGCGACTGCGGTGTCACGGGCCGAAAGATCATCGTGGATACCTACGGCGGCTGGGGCCGTCATGGTGGCGGAGCTTTCTCCGGCAAGGATCCGTCCAAGGTGGATCGATCTGCTGCCTACATGGCCCGGTACATTGCCAAGAATATCGTGGCAGCAGGTCTTGCCGCCAAGTGTGAAGTGCAGCTTGCCTATGCCATTGGTGTTGCCGAACCGGTCTCGGTACTGGTCGAAACTTTTGGCACCGGCACACTGGATGAGGGCCGCATGTCGGAGATTGTCCGCCGGGTATTCCCGATGAAGCCCCGGGCTCTCATTGAGCATCTGGACCTTCTGCGTCCCGTGTATGCGGAAACATCCGCATATGGCCATTTCGGCCGTGATGGGGATTCCTTTACCTGGGAACAGACGGACATGGTGGACGAACTCCGGAATCTGGCCGGGGTCAAATTCACGAGAACACGCCGGTAAAATTGCCGGCGCATCCTTAGAATGGTCCGGGTTACCGGACGCTCCGGAACACGCGTTTTATATCAAC
>CAZSFB010000349.1:0-3668 GCA_964606035.1 uncultured bacterium
ATCATCGCATCAATACTTCTGATCGTTACTAAGCAAGTGGCTCCACCGGTCCGAAGCTGGCACCAATTTCAGCCGCTCCTTGCCGTCGTGTCTGCTGGTGGTTGGATGAATGTGAACGCCAGATTCCTGGCCATTATTCCCGCCAGACTTGTCCTGACGCTTGCCGGTGCCATTGTGCTCTGGACAGGTTATTCAGTGCTGAGGAGCGACGCCCCCCTTTATATCATTAATACTGGCATCGCCACTGACACCCGTGGGATCGTCGATTGGCTCAAACCCCGGCTATCTCCGGAAGACCGGATCATTCAGCCGATAACCTCTGCTCCGGGGTTCTTCTACTATTGCCGGCGGGAAGGAATCGACCGGATGATCCTGGACGAGGCCTCCTATGAATCCGCTGAAACACTTTGGATCGTAGAGATTCCAGGCTTCCATACATTGCAAGACCTATTAGGGGACCGGGGAATTTCAATTGCTGGTTTTTCACCACCGGCGATGATGAAGGAATTTCCTGACTACCACCCGGCTATTCTCTGGCGGATGGACCGGCTCAAGGATTTCTCATATTAAACTCAGTCCTGAAGCTTGCGGATCAGCAGAATGCTTCCCGTAACAAATGCCGCTATCAGAACCAACAAGGCGACCACGCCTCCCATGACCCATGAGTTGTTGAGGTCATCGAGCGAGGCAGCCTTCAGGACAAAGGGTTTGCCCGTATTTCTCCAGGAAACCAGTGTCGCCTGTGTCAGTGGATCATATTCGTCTTTTGATCCGGACCAGCGCAACCGTGTGGTACCATGCGGCCCGGCAACAAGCTGCACAATTACCGGGGAAGAACCCCCCGCAGGAACAGAACTAAAGGACGTGACCATATGGCCACTTGGAATAATGACGGCTGAATTCACAATCGAAAGGCGGTCGAATTTTTCGCCAGGAAAATCCTTCAAGTATCCTCCACTGAGTTTGGCTGCCGTTGCAAATCCCGATAGCCGGCTGCCCGGTTTTTCCAACGGATAATCCCGGACCTCGAGCCGCACCGTGCCATTGGAGTAAATCAGCTGGCCTTCATTACCGCTGCTGTGTCCAAGCTCCCTGAACTTTCCATCATTCCAAGTGCCCATTTCCGTAGAGAAGAGCTCCGGCAATTCAAACACTGACGCTACCGGCTCAAGGACAACAGCCTTATGGCCAGGCCGCACGGCCTGAGACGGATTTCTGCGTGCAAGCTCTTCCTCGCTGGCGGCAAGGTCCGACGCACCACGCACTGTGGTGCGTGGGCGGTATTCCGGGGGTACCTTCGAGAACTCATCAGTCACGTGGTAGACACCGCTATCATCAGTCCATTCGTATATCTGCTTGGCTGCATTGGCGTTTACGCCAGTAACTACAAGCAGAAGCAATATACTCAGGTGAACGAAATTGCGGCGAGGCAGCATGTTTCCCTCCACAGCTTGGCTGGCAGCCAGAATCCCCTGGCAACTGCATGCCCGGTTTTACCCCTTCTTGGTATACTACTTTTTACTGGCCAGATTTCAAAGAATCCCCTGTTATACCGGCCATTTATCTGCAAACGGGGCACCCTTCATCGGAACTTGAAACCATAAGGGAACCCCATCAGCATTTGCCCTAAGCTGTCGCAAGGCCGGCGGTTTTCGGAGGCACCTGGATTCGAATGGAAGTGGTAGTTGCACAGAGCGGCGGATTTTGCTGGGGAGTGGAACGGGCTATTGAAATGGCTCGCAAGGTCGCGGAAGAAAACCCGGGGAAAACGATTGGAACATACGGCCCGCTGGTGCACAACGACGAGGCACTGAAGCCACTCCGGGACCTCGGAGTCACCACCGTCAAAGCCGAGGCGGATCCCAAGGTCGAAAGCTGGAATGTAGACGCCGTTGTATTAAGAGCGCACGGAATCACCCCGCATGAGCGTAACCGGATCAAGACCCTCCGAGGCAATGGCCGTCAGGTTTTCGACGGTACCTGTCCCGACGTCGGCATCATCCATGCAACAGTCAAACGCCATGTGAACAAAGGCTACAATGTGATTGTGATTGGAGACGCTGGCCATGCCGAAACCGATGGCATCATGGGCTATACGACTCCCGGCAAGGGAATGATTGTCGAAAACCCGTCACAGGTGGAAAACGTGAAGTTCCCGGCGGGCGAACCCATTTGTGCAGTATCCCAGTCCACACAGGAAGCCGAGAACTTCTGGGCCATCGTGGAGGCGCTGAAAATCCGTTACCCTAGACTCGAGGCTTTCAATACGATCTGTGAGGCGACCACATCCCGTCAGACGGACCTGAAAGAACTGGCTGAAACCTGCGACGCGATCGTTATCATCGGCTCGCATCACTCGGCCAACACCTGTCGTCTGGCACAGATGGCCAGGGATCGCGGGAAACCGACTTATCACATTGAGAACGAATCCGAGCTAGACCTCAATGAGATGAAAAAATACCGCCGGGTCGGCATCACTGCCGGGGCTTCAACCCCGCCAGCAGCCATGTACCGTGCGGCAAAAGTCCTGGAACCGATTGAACCCACGGACGCGGCCGCCTGAACACCTCATGCGGCTGTTACACACCATGCTCAGGGTTGGCGACCTGGACCGGTCAGTCGACTTTTATACCCGCGTACTTGGCATGACGCTGCACCGCCGGAAGGATTACCCGGACGGAAAGTTCACCCTGGCATTCCTTGGTTACGGCCCTGAAGATAGCCATCCCGCGATCGAGCTTACCTACAACTGGGGCGTCAATACGTATGAACTCGGTACGGCCTATGGTCATATCGCTATCGGCGTAACTGACATCTGCAAGGTCTGCGAGGGAGTGAAGGCCAAGGGTGGCAAGGTCACCCGGGAGCCAGGGCCAATGAAACACGGAACCACCGTGATTGCCTTCATCACCGACCCGGACGGTTACAAAGTCGAACTGATCGAAGAGTCCAGCCGCAAATCCTAAGCCTCCGGTATATGGCGGACCAGCTTCGTTCCGGCGTTTTTCAGTGCGAACCGGAGGAATGTCCGGGGAACACCCGTTTCTTGGGATCTATATAAACCGATGCATTGTTGATCGCGACAGCGGCCTCGCCAAAGCCGACTGCGATAAGCTTGGGCTTGCCTTCGTACTGGGCGATGTCGCCAGCGGCGTAGACACCGGGCACGGACGTCTCCATCCGGATGTTCACCTTCACGCCATCATTGACCAGTTCCATGCCCCACTCCTTGATCGGTCCAGCGTTGGCAATAAAGCCGAGACACGCCAGCACCATGTCACATTCGAACACCTCGTCCTGCTTGGACTTGGTGTTGGTGATAATGGCGCGTTCAACCTTGCCGTCCCCCTCAAGGGCCTTAATCACATAGGGGGTGAAAATCTTTACCGCCTGCCGCATCTTGTGCACCGAGTCCTCGTGCGCGCGGAATTCGTCTCGCCGGTGCAGGATCGCCACATCTCGGGCGATCCGGTGTAGATGGAGGGCCCAGTCCACGGCTGAATCGCCTCCTCCCGATACCAGTACACGCTTGTCCTGGTACATGTGTGGGTCGGTCATCGTATAGAAAAGGCCTTTCCACTCGTACCGGTTGATGGCCTCTTCGGCGTATTTGCGGGGCGTAAAAAGTCCGATACCACCGGCTATCAGCAACACCCGGGTCAGGTGCA
>CAZSFB010000350.1:0-3666 GCA_964606035.1 uncultured bacterium
GCCCAGTGGAAAATGGGGCTGCCGAAAGACCGCTGGCACTATCCGCCGGTACCGGAACCCGTCCGGAGCAGCGTGAGAACGAAGTTCGATTTCGGGCATCCCGGTATTGCGTTAACCGGAACAACTCGTAAGCAGGCAGCGGAGGCGATCCGGGGCCAGTTCGAGATTGAACTGGCAGCCTATCTGGACCGATTGGAAACCAGCTACGAGAAGGCCGGTTACCAGAAGACCCCGAGAAAGAACGCACGAACGGCCAAAGAGCATTTCCGATGGCTGGCCGAATACCAGGTCAGGAACCTGAGCGCGCAGATGATCCAGCGCCAGTGGGACAAGACCGCCACCACCCAGGTGGTCGAACGGGCGATCCGCAAGACCGCCCGGTTTATCGGCCTGCCGCTCAGGGGCCGGACGTCCTGGGACGAAGAGTCGCTCCGGGTAACTTTCCCGCCCTGCCGGGACCGGCTCGAAGAGTGGTACTCGGGAGCCACACCGGCCAAGCGGCGGCGGGCCATTAAGAAAATCTAAAGAAGCTTTTCCGGCCGCTATCTGCGCGGAGTGAAGGGGTAGGGAAATATTTTTCCCGGACTTTCCCTGGTGCCGGACAGAAGTTCGTAGATGACACTATATTTCACTTGCATGCTGCTCCTGAGACCTGAAGGAGCGCAGCATGAACCTGTTCAGACAAAGTATGGCCTCGCCGCGCCCCGTCTGGACATCTCTGTCCGGATCCGAGGGGTGATACCGTGAAGTTACGAATGATAACTGTGCGGGACCGGGAACTCTTTCTGTCCGGTCAGGAATGCCTGGGCGGCGTCGAGGAGATAACGGGCGGGGTCCACGCCGTTCAGTTTGCAGCTCTCCACCACGCTGTAGAAGAAGGCGGCGACGTCGGCCCCGCGCGGAGACTTCGATCCCAGGTGGTTCTTCCGGCCGAGAGCGGCGCCCCTCAAGGTACGCTCGGCCAGATTGTTGTCCAGCGGGACGCGCGGATCGTCCAGAAACACCGTCAGCCCGTCCCACTGGTTCAGGAGATAGTTAATGGCCTGGCGAAGTCCGTGTCGCTCAGCGGACACGGGCTTGAGTTCAAGGGCCTTCTGGCGGATCGCTTTCATGACGGGCAGGGACTGTTCAAGCCGCCGCGTTCGCCGGTCTTGCAGCGAGAGGGTGTTGTCGCCACCGCCAGGCGCGCCGTCCCGTTCGATGGTGTAAAGTTCGCCGATCCGGTCCAGAAACCAGCCGCACTCCTCCGGGTAGCGGTCCCGGACTTCATAAAAGTAACGCCGTGCGTGAGCCCAGCAGTTTGCGAGCCGGAACCCCGGACCGTCCCTCGCCAGTGCCTCGTATACGCCGTATCCGTCGGCGACGACTGTCCCTTGGTATCCGCCAAGGATTTTCAGGGCCGCCTCTTTCGACCGGCTATCCAGTATCCGGTAACAGGCCGACCGGTGGCTGGCGATCTCCCAGACGTACCAGCGTCCGCCGTCTTTCGACTTCAGCATCCGCCACGGCGTTTCGTCCGCGAAAATCACAGGCGACTCATGCACGTCTTTCCAGATTCGTTCGTGCAGCAGTTCGCAGACGGTCTTGAGCGCAAGGATCTGGTCCCACAGCGTCTGCGACGTTACCCGCAGGCCGTCCCGCTTCATCATCCGGGCCTGTCTTTCCAGCGGAAGGTGATCGGCGTACTTGGCGACGGCCACATGGACAGCAAAACCGGACGAATAACGGGCACCGGGAAACAGTTTCACCGGCCCCAGGGCCGTCTCCACGCACGACTGGCATTGGCACCGGTATTTCTGCCGCTTGTGCTGCGTGAGGACGAATTTCCGCTCGACGACGGTGACTTCTTCGGACTCTTCGAACTGTCCCGGCCATTCCTGGAGTTCTTTGCCGCACTTCGGGCAAATCAGGTCGGGGTCGTCCAGGACGTGAATCATCTCGACTACCGGGAGCAACGGCTGGACCGAGGGGCCATGTCCCGTCTGCGGCGCTTTGGGAGTTTCTTCCTTCGCCGGGCGGTCCAGCTTTTCCGACGACCGGCCGTACATCTCCTGCCGGGCTTTGGAAAGCTGTTCCTCCAGATACTGGAGCCGAAGCTCCAGGGCCTTCGGATCGAGTCCCTTGAGTTCTTCGATCTCCCGGTTCAGGCGGAGGTTCTCGGTGATCAGCCGGGCGTTTTCCCGGTCCAGGAGTCTCGCCGCCTGGCGCAGCCGCTCCGCATCGGATTCGTATTCAAGGCTGAACACCAGCCCTTTTTCCCAGAAACGGTCTGTACGCGCAAGTCCTTTTTATATACCCCCGGTGAATTGTGCGGTCCGCGCCGAAATCGGTGCCGCGGGCGAGAGCGTTACCTTCGCGATCCACATGCTCCCATCCAGCATATGCTTCAGCTCTTCGGGCACCAGCCTCATCACAGTGTCGCCCGGAGCGCTCATCCAGGGAGCTACAAACCGTCCCGAACGAATCTCTTTCATGTAGACATTAAAGGCTGTCCCGTCCCAATGGAGCATACGCAATCTTCGCCGGCTCAAATTGAGGAAGATGAAGTAGTCCCCCTGGGCGATATCGTGGCCCATCTTGGTGACAACCAGCCGGGTCAGCACGTCGAACGTGGGACGCCCGTTAACCGGGATTCCATAAACCCACACTTTGCCGCTACGGGTAGACGGCATCATCTGGTTTCCTCCGGCGCTTGGGTACGGTCACCCTCAAACCTGGACTTCAGAACCTCCAATGCATCCTTTGATCTGAGCGGGTCGGACGGTGATTGCGACGGTTCTGTACCAAAAACGAGCTGCCGGCTTCCGACTTCCACCGGAACGAACGCCTCGACGTACCGTCTCCGCTGGGAGACGGGGATGTACGGTGCCGGATCGCACCCCGCCCAGCGCCGAAACGTCGTGTATGGCAATCCGACTTCCCTAACGACCTCTGTCGTCGTCGCGCCCTCGGAGAGCCGCCGCCGCCAATATGCCACCAGGAGTCCCTTCGCCTGCCGGCCAATGGCCGCTGCTGCCCTTCGTTCCAGCCGGGTAGTGGCCGCCATCCAGCCTTCCCTCCACCGGGCAAGTGCTTCTTTAAACGCCACAAGTTCGCCATCAGTTTGCATGAGTTCAACATCCCACATGGCCACTAGGTGGCCACTGTGGGCACCAGCGAGGACATACAAGGAGCGCAGCATGAAACTGTTCAGACAAACCCCAAAACCGGCATTTCTCTGGCCACCTTGTGGACACGAGCGAGGCGACCTCGCCCGTAAAACTCAGGCCACCTCGCCGGGCAGCTTGTGGCCGCCTATGAGGGGAGAACTCGCGTACGTCACGGCGTACCTCGTGAGGCGGGAGCCTGGCCACCTATGCGGTGTGATCGTGGCTACCTCGCTGGCCGCCACACGGACGCCTCAGCGGTTCGCTTCTGCACCTCCCGGATGTTCGAACAGGTTGTTCAGACAAACTGGCCCCTTTTCGCCCCGCTTCAGCGTGTGCACATCAGTGGGAGCGTGACGGATGATACTCGCCAAGAGTCTAAGGCACCTCCGGATCATGCTCGGCCTTCCGCAGAAGGCCGTGGCGATGGACGCCAGCCTGCGGCGACCCCTCCTGTCCCAGATTGAGACCGGCCGGGTGATGCCATCCGCCGACGAGGTCCGCCGGATCGCCGCCGCCA
>CAZSFB010000351.1:0-3666 GCA_964606035.1 uncultured bacterium
GGGCAATTTCACAGGCCGGTTCCCCTGCCGCCTTTCATGCGTGTTTCGACCGGAGTTCAGTCTTGAGCACCTTCCCCGATGCGTTTCGCGGCAGTGCGGGGAGGATTATAACCTCCCGGGGTTTCTTGTAGCCGGCTAGATTTTCCTTGCAGAAAACGGTGATTTCGTCCGGCGTCAGCCCCTGTCCGGCTCGGGGAACCACAGCGGCGATGACCTTTTCCCCCCATTTGGGATCCGGGACTCCGTAGACGGCGGCCTCAAGGATTTTTGGATGACGGTAGAGCAGTTCCTCTATTTCCCTGGGGTAAATGTTTTCTCCGCCGGAAATGATCATGTCCTTCAACCGGTCCACGATATAGATGTATCCGTCAGAGTCGATCCACCCGAGGTCACCGGTATGCAGCCAGCCACCGCGCAGGGTTTCTTCCGTCGCTTCGGGCTGTTTCCAGTAGCCTTTCATGATGTTGTCACCCCGTCCGATGACTTCCCCCACTTCACCACCCGGAGTCACGTCCGTTTCGTCGGGCCGGACCACCCGGACTTCGCACCCGACCGCTTCGCGCCCGGCCGAGGCTAGGCGAGCCGCCTTGGGGCCCTCCAGCACATGGTCCGAAGGGCGGAGTGCCGTCAGGATTGGGGCCGCTTCGGTCTGGCCGTAGCCCTGCACGAAACCGCACCCGAACACCTGGATCGCTTTGCGGAGCCGGTCGACCGGGATGCTCGAACCACCGTACGAAATAATCTTCAGCGTGGAAAAGTTCCGCTTCTCGATGCCGGGCATCTCAAGCAGCATGTTGATCATTGTCGGCACAAACAGGGCGAAGGTAATTTTCTCCCGCTCGATGGTGTCTACGACCTCTTTCGGGTCGAATTGGGGAATAAAAACATGGGAGCCGCCGATCAGCGCGGTGGAATAGAATGACGATATGGCCGCGAGATGGAACAGAGGTGCGGAATGGAGCAGCCGCTCGCCCGGGCCGATCTGCTTCTCGATACAGCCGGTCCACGAGTTGGCAAGAATGTTGCGGTGGGAAAGCAGCACACCCTTGGGCCGTCCGGTGGTGCCGGAGGTATAGGCTTGAAGGGCTGTTTCGTGCTCACTGAATACCGGGAACTCCTGCAGGGGGGCTCCGGAGATGGTTTCATCGTACCGGACCATACCGTCTTCGCCGTCAAAATCGAGCCCCACGATGGTCACTTTCAACGGCAGACGGGAGAGGGCAGTTCTGGCTTCCGGCCAGAGGGACTTCTCGACAAACAGGATATCAATCCCCGCATCCTGGAACTGGTACTCAAGTTCGTAGGCTTTCAGCCGGTAGTTCACCGGCACAATCACGCCTCCCAGCGCCGGAATCGAGAAATAGAGGTCCAGCATTTCGGCCCGGTTGTAGGAAAGCACTGCCACCCGCTTTTCCGGCCCGATGCCGCGGGATTTCAGCCAGGCGGCCTGGGATTTTACGCGGCGGTACCATTCCCGGTGGCTGAAACGCCTGCCCCGGTCGCAGGCGACCTCAAGATCAGGGTCGAGTTTCGCCCCACGGCGCGGTAGTTCGCTGAGCAGCATGATTCTGACGGTTTCCCTTCGTCTGCCGGATCGGAATGTTGTAGCTCGGCAGCCGGGGGCTTTGGAAGGAGGCGGAGTTGACCGTTTGGCTGGCCGGAACTAAAGGCCAGCGCCGTGAACCTTTAACAGCCGCCCGGACCGGGGCGGCGCCCAGGGAGTGAACTATGTCCGTCATTGCAGCCATTGATCTGAGGCCCGGAATGCTGGTGACTTTTGAAGGCAAGCTCTGCCTCGTCATGAAACGGCACCACCACACCCCCGGCAACCTGCGCGGCATGATCCAGACCCGTATGCGGGATGTGGTCTCCGGAAACTCCTTCGACCAGCGGTTTCGTCCGGATGAGCGGCTGGATCAGGTGTTTCTCGACCGGATCGAGGCGGAGTTCCTTTATGAGGATCAGGGTGCCTACTACTTCATGAATGCCGAGAACTACGAGCAGTTCGATTTCGACGCCGAAACCCTGGGTGAGGTAGTCAACTATCTCCTGCCTGGGCTCAAGGTGCAGGTGGCCTACCATGAGGGCAAGCCGATCCAGATCACTCCGCCGACCAAGATCAACCTGAAGGTTATCGAATGCGATCCACCGCTCAAGGGCGCAACCGTTTCGGCATCCAAGAAGCCGGCGAAGACCGAAACGGGCCTCGTGGTTCAGGTGCCACAATTCATCAACATAGATGACGTGATCACGGTGGATACTCGCGAGGGGACTTATCTGGACCGCGCGTAATCCGAAGCCTTCCGGGCAGGCATGATGTGGCACCTGTTCAGGTGCCGCATTTCGTTTATCCGCCTTTCACCGGGGGTGCGGCCGTCAGATAGGCGGCAGCCCCGGCGGCGAGGCCCTGCGCCAAGGCTTTCTGGTAGTCGCTCGAGGCGAGAAGTCTCTCTTCCTTCGGATGCGAGATGAATGACAGTTCCACCAGCGATGACGGCATCCGTGCCCCGATCAGCACATACAACGGTCCATGCCCCATGCCCCGGTTCTGGGTACCTGAAAAGCCTGACGCTTCGGCCCAGAGTGTCCTGAGCAACTTGTCGGCAAGGTCCCTCGACTCTCCTTCCTTGAGGCTGAAGGCGAGGTCCGACAAAATCGCGTCTGCAAAGCTGTCGCCGGTGCGCTGGACAGCTTCAAGACTGGAAAAGTTTTCCTTGGCAATAAGCAGGGCGCGGGATCTGTCCACTTTCGGATTCAGGTAATAGGTCTCAACGCCGCGGGCATCACGGTTTTTCGCTGCATTGCAGTGGATCGAGACGAACAGGTCGCCACGATTCTTGTTGGCGAAAGCGGTTCGCTCGGTCAGCTCCAGATATCGGTCGTTCGTACGGGTAAGCAGGACTTCGTAGCCGGTTTTTTCGAGCGTCTCGGCGGTGTATTCTGCCACCGCCAGCGCCACCCGTTTCTCCTGGGTACCTGCAGGCCCGACTGCGCCGGGATCTTTCCCCCCATGTCCCGGATCCAGAACGACCCGGTGTCTCCTGCCGGCATGGGCTGGAGTGACTGCCGGGCTTGCTGTGCCACTGAGCAGGGCTGCCACCCCATCACTGTCCATATCCAGTTCATCCTTGCCGTCCTTGCGGGGGCGGGAATCACCGGGAGCATCACCTGCCGCAAGCAGATCGCCGACATTCCGCCCGTCAATGTCCAGAATCACGCGGAAGGGGTCGAAAAGCCGCGAAAGTCCGGCCTTGTTCATGGTCTCGAAATCGAGCACCACCCGGACGGTCTGGGTGTCGAACTGCCCGGTCCGGACGCCAAGCAGGATTCCTTTCCCGATTTTGAGCTCCACCGGGAGATTCGGACTGCGGCGGGCAGGTTTCAGGTCCACGACAACGCGGTCGGTCTTGCCGTGCGCCGGGTCGGCCGGGATTTCCTGCATCGTAACACCGGTTTCGGAATCGCATTCGATAACAATGCGGGAATAGCCGGCCGACTGCATAAAGGAGACGTTGCGGACAACTGCGGGACGTTTCGGGGCGGGAACCACCGGGGTCTGGGCATGGGCGGGCCGCCACAGGCCGTTGCGCAGGGCTAAAAATGCGCCCGCGGCCCCCAGAAGTTTCATGATCTGCCGCCTGCTGTCCTGCACGGGCAGCAAGTCTA
>CAZSFB010000352.1:0-3654 GCA_964606035.1 uncultured bacterium
CGTTCATGACCGTCCGGGGATCGTTCGGCGGGCGGCCGAACCCCCGTTTGGGCAGTAAATCCTCGATCAGCCTGAACTCTTCTTCCGACAAATCGTACCGGCGGGCCATCGGCGCATCTCTCCTGCACCCTCACTTCCCGCCACAGGTACAAGATTCGTGCCGGTAGTACAAGCACTTTTCAGACAGTGCCTAGTTGACGCTCAGGACTCTGCCCGAAAGGAAATCTGCCCGGAACTGTTTCACCAGCGCGATCTCGACATCGAGTGATTTCGCCAGTCCGGCTTCGTCACCCAGTACGTCTGCCATCGCGCCATCAAGATTGGCCTTCCATGACTGCATGTCGTTGTCCGAGTTCCCCTGTGTTTTCCCAAGGCCGCCGAAGCGGGCGATGAACCAGGAAAATATCTGGATGACGATCATCCCGATCCGGTGCAGTTCTATCGCGCTCTCTAAGGAGGGGACATTTGTGTTCCCCGGACTTTTCCTGATGGCATCGAGGTAGCGGCGAATGAACTCCCCTTCGTACCGGCGTCGGTCTTCGGGAGTGAAGCTGACAGTCATGCAGTAGGTGATGTCCCACAGATAGAAGGTAATGCTGTTGATCTCCCAGTCGGTCAGGATCACTTCGGAGAAATCCGGTGTGAACAGGCAGTTGCCGAGGCGGCAGTCGCCGTGGCTTATCGTCACGGGCTCTCTGGCGGTGCGCCTTCGTATGGCGTTCCAGATCTTCTGCAATGAAGAAGGAGCCCGCATGGCATAGAACCGGACACCGGGATAGAGCCAGTCCACACCGCGTCTCTCAAGGTAGCAATCGAGAACCGTTTGCGGCATATTTCGCAACTGCCAGGTCCGGCAGTGCAGATCGGTGGCACTGTCAATTATGCGGCCGACCATCTGACGGTCGGCGTTCATCCAGTCGGGTCGGCTATGGTACCGACTCATGTCAACGCACTCTTGGACAAGGATGGACCGGTCGAAAGGTCTTACCCAGTCCGCATACAGGGTCTTCGGAACTGCAAACCCGAGGTTGCCTCGCCCGCCCGCCTGCCGTGCGAGCTCCGGAAAAACGATGTTGTGAAATGCGATTTCCTTTGCGTTGGGCGACACCGCAGCGAGTATCGCCTTGAAAAAGATCTTGTATTCGCGTGCTGAAGGCAGTTTCACGAATACCCGCAGTTCTTCCCGGCTGGAGGCCGGGGTCGAATAGGCAATGTCAATGCGGGCGACACTCTTATCCGGTTCCGTGTCTGCGCCGCCGGAATGTCCGCATGAAATGCAGCGGGCACCGGCGGGAATGACGCCATTTCTGCGCAGCAAATAAAATACACGGTCAGGAGGGGTGAAAAGCTCGGAGAGATTCCGGGGGAAGCCGAGAAAGGGGTTCCGGGTGCGGAACAGGTGGCGGTCGATCAGAAGCAGACAATAGAACCAGGGACCCAGGGTGACCACTCTTGCGAGAGAAAGGAGCCTGTTGTCCATCTGGGTTTTGCCTCTGGGGACCGGTTCCGGCTGCGAACGCGGAATACCTGCAGTTCTGGATGCGGGTTTCGTATGAAACTGGCTGGCGCGCCCGGCGGGAATCGAACCCACAACCTACGGCTTAGAAGGCCGTTGCTCTATCCAGTTGAGCTACGGGCGCCTTGACCCGGCGTTCACGGGGCCGCACCCTAGCCAACAGGCCGGGGGGCGTCCACGGCCAGATTATATCATGCGTGAACAGACCCGGACCCTTATTCGTAAGAGACTCGAAAACCATCCGGCCCGGATGGTCGAGCTACCCGGGCTTGTGCCGGCATCGGTGCTCATACCGGTGTTCGAGCATGACGGGCATACCCGTGTCCTGTTCACCCGCCGTTCCGGGCAACTGAACAAGCATGCCGGCGAGGTGAGCTTTCCCGGCGGTCGGCAGGATCCGCAGGATTCCACGCCGTTGCATACGGCGCTGCGTGAGACCCACGAGGAACTGGGCATTCCAGTCGAATCCGTAAGTGTGCTCGGTGACCTCGACGAGATTTCAACGGTGACAAGCTACCGGGTGCATCCCTACGTGGGGGAGATTCCCTGGCCGCACGAATTGAAGCCATCAGCAGACGAGGTGAGTATCGTATTCGATGTTCCGGTTGAGGAACTCATGGACCCCGCCGTCTATACGCTGCACCAGTCCCACATATGGAAGGGCCGCCCTTATCCCGTCCACCAATTCCGGGTCAGGAGCGAGAACATCTGGGGCGCGACGGCGAAAATCCTCGCGCAGTTTCTTCATGTGGTTTATGGCTGGGGAGACGCAGAAACTGTGCTCGCAGGCCGTTCTTGACAGGCTATTCGTCGCGGCCCCGGCGGGAGCGGGCCTCCGATAGTGCCGCAGCCAGATCGCCAAACAGCCGTTCGTTCTTTACCCAGGCATCGATCCGGTTGCCCAGTTCCGGCGAGATATCCCCGAACCGGATTCCATAGCCCCATCTCCGCTGGATGCGGCTGTCGTCGGACGGAGACCGCTTGTAGATGACATCGCAGGGGATCTCGATTACTTCGGGAATTGCCTTGATCCGGAACCCTATGAGGAGGGGCTCCGCCGGGTTGATGTCCTCGTCGGATTCGATGAGTGCACCACCCCTGGAAAGCTCCCGCATCTGTCCTTCGAAGGCCTTGCCATCGCGGATAATCATGAGCGGGATGCTCACCGGGGCCCGCTTGTGGGAACGGAGACGGAAATTGCGTCTGGTCGTCATTGTGTTCCGCCACCTCCCACGGACCTGATGAACTCCCGAAGCGCCGCGCTGAATTCGCGTGGTTTCTCAAGATGGCCCATGTGTCCTGCGCCGGGAAGTATAACCCGTTTCGAGCCCGGAATCTTCTCCGCGAGGTATGCCTGGTATTTGGCCGGGGTGAGGTTGTCGCTGTCGTCGCCGATCACGAGGACTGGCCCGTCGAGACTGGCGATATCATTCATCCGGTCGAACCGGTCTGCGGCGCGGAAGTCGTTCAGGATCTGAACAGTGGCCGGGTGGCGTGGCAGTGACAGATACCGGTCTAGGATATCATCAGTGACTCCAGGTCCGAAACTGTAACGGGCCGATTCCCGGTTGTGGACGTGGTAGTTCGTTTCGAGGTTCTGGAGCAGTGCGGGGCTTACACGGAGGCGGGCACCCGTGGAATAGAGGATAAGTCCTTCGAGCCGTGCCTGGCTACGGAGTGCCACCTCTATCGCCACCGCCCCAACACTACAGGCCGGGAGAGGGCAGAGATGGCCGCTTCTACGGCTTCGGCCATTTCCCTGATGGTCGTCAGCAGGGGACCGGTATTCGCGCCGTGTCCCGGGAGGTCGATGGCCAGTGCGGGCCCGGTGAACTCTTCCACGAATCCGCGGAACGAGGCCGCCTGGCTTCCCGCACCGGGCTGAATGAGAAGCACGGGTCCGCTGTTCCCAGTTCCGGTGTCTCCCCAAGTGGTCAGGGGTCCCAGTTCATGCCTTTTCCATCTGGCGTTGTTCATCGGAGAGTATGCTACACACTCTGTATAGAAATGTACCCCCTACGCAACAGGCAAGTCTGGCAGTCCCTGATAGTGGCGGTCGCCGTCGCGGGGCTCTCTGTTTCCTGCGCTGCCGACACCAAGCCTCCCGACCTCGCTCCACCGAAACCGGAACTGCTCAC
>CAZSFB010000353.1:0-3652 GCA_964606035.1 uncultured bacterium
TAGACATTTTTTCCCTCGTCATATTTCGTGTTGTAGAGGGCCAGCTTCTCGTCCACTTTCCGGGCCTCGACGAGCGCCGAATCGGTCTCACCCTGTTCGGCATAGATGAGAGCCTTCAGGATATTCACCATCACACGCTCGAAGTCCTCGCCGCTGTATTCCGACATGGTGTCATTGATGATGCCGGTGGAAATTGTCCGGGTAACGGAGACGGTGTACAGCTCTTCGCCGAGGCGGTCAGCCTGCTCAAGCACCTTGAGTGCCTCGGGAAACTTCCTGGCGTAATAGAGAAGTGTGGCCTCCTCGTAGAGGGCCAGCAGCCGGTCCCCTTTCCCGTAGTTTTTCCGGTTCTCCTGGAAGATCCGGATGGCTCCCTCATGGTCACCGGCCGCCCGCTGCCGGTTTACCTGGGTGTGGAACCTGACACTCGGCGCGCAGGCGGTGGCTGAGAGGGCCACGGTCGCCAGCACGGAGGCAAGACAAAGGCGTAATCTGCCGGACATGGTGATTCCTCAGGTTTCAGGTTTTTCCGGACCGTCCCGTGCGGCCCCGGTCCATCAGAATTTCGCGCCGGGCCGCTCGATATATTTCTTGATCTTTTTCTCCCCGATCCAGACTTTCTGGTTGGTAGCCAGGTTAATCAGCTCGAGGTTGATCTGGTAGTAGACGATCTTCTCGCCCTCGATCGCATCGGTGATCGAGTTGATTGATCCCTGGAGCATGTAGTCGGCGCCCTTCTCGTTGTGGTCTTTCACGTTCTGCTGTGTGAAGCCCGTCTGCTGGTCGGTGCGTTCCTCGCGCAGTTCCTTGCGTTCTTCCTTCGAGGCGACGACGTCCACTTTCCCGGAGTTCACCCAGGCGCGCTCCAGATCCTTCGTAAAAGTCTGGGTGTTGATGTGCTCGCTCGAGCGGTTGCGGACCGTTCCCACGATTACGGTCGGCACATCACCGGGCTTTTTGGGCTGGTAACGCTCCACCCAGGACGAACCCATCACGTCCCTGATGATTTCCTCGGACACGAGCCGGGAATCTGTATCGTTCCAGCGGCCGGAAAGGTCCACCTGTGTTTTTGTGTCGATGCGGCTCACCTTTGTGCTGCAGGCGGCGGCGGTCATGATTGTGAAGGCAAAGCAGAAGGTCCGGACAAGATATCGGGGGTGCATGGGCTTGTAACCTCCAGAAACCGGGAAAACCCGGGATGTTTCAGAAAACGGCCCGGAAACTGTAGGCCGTAGCACTGACGGTGTCTACCTGGAACACTTCGCCCTTGGATGGCGGATGTTCTATGACTGGGTTGTGGGCAAGCAGGACCAGAAAAAGGACGGCGATTCCCTCATCACCGAGAACCGGAAGGCCCGGTTCCGGTACCAGGTGCTGGAAACCCTTGAGGCTGGAATTGTCCTTGAAGGGTGGGAAGTGAAAAGCCTGCGCGAGGGCGGGGTGAACCTGTCGGATTCATACGCGGTCGTGAACGGCGACCAGGTGTTCCTGCTGAACCTGCACATCTCGCCCTACGCGAAGGCCCGCATGATTCCCGGCATCGAGACCCGGAGCCGGAAACTCCTTCTCCACCGCAAGGAGATCAACTCCCTCATCGGACAGGTGAAGGAAAAGGGCCGCACACTGATACCGCTCAAGATGTACTGGAACAAGGACGGCCGGGCGAAGGTCCTTGTTGGCATCTGCATTGGCAAGCAAGCGCATGACAAGCGACAGGATATCAAGAAGCGCGAAGACGACCGTTATCTGAAACGGGTCCAGAAGCAGTACCGCTAGAAGGGTTTTTTCTGTAAGCTACTGACTTTCCTCAATGACGCAATCAGACATTCCTGGGCTGGAAACGTGATGTCACCCGAAATTCATTCGTTGAACGTGGGTGTTAATAGACTGTTCAATCCGGAATTTTTGCTAATATTATCATAGGGTTAAGCGATATTTTTTAACCGAACGCCAGTTCGCTCAAAAGTCATTTTTCTCTTGCTCATTCAGGGGGTTGTCATCATAATCCCCTCGTGACCCGGGCAATGGCCCGGTGTCCCGCCTGGATTCCTGATCAGGGGACTGGGACGGAGAGACAGAAGCGCCAGCGGCGCGGCAGGTGGTGGAAAGGTTCCCTTGGAGCCCGGGAAAGCCGGACCCAGGAGGAAAGTGTCCAGTAAGCCACAGAAAATGCTGAAGCCGCAGGGCCGGTGAACCGGAAGAGCAGGTTCCCGGGCCATTAAGGTGCAGACGGCCTTCCGACCGGTTTTCCCTGTGCAGTTGTCCAGGTGAATGATGCGGCGGAAGGCTTTTTGGCTTTTTCCAGCCGCCGGGAAAGCAGGCTTCGGTGGCGCAGCGGAAGAAAACCGTACCCGAGCTTCAGGCGATGAAGGGCCGTGGCGAGAAGATCGTCATGGTCACCGCCTACGACGCCACTTTCACCCGCATTCTCGATCAGGCGGGCGTCGATGTCGTTCTGGTCGGCGATTCCCTTTCCATGGTGATTCAGGGCAACTCCGACACTCTGCCCGTCACCCTCGATGAAATGATCTATCACGGCCGCATCGTCCGGCGCGGCATCTCAAGGGCACATCTCCTCGTGGACCTGCCCTTCGGCTCCTACCAGGAGTCCCCTGAGCAGGCGGTCCGCAGCGCCTCGCGGCTCATGAAGGAAGGCGGCGCGGAAAGCGTGAAACTTGAAGGCGGCCTGCCGATGGTTGCCAGTACGCGGAAGCTCTCGGAGGTGGGAATCCCGGTGATGGCCCACATCGGGCTCACGCCCCAGTCGATACACGCCTTTGGCGGCTTCAAGGTCCAGGGCCGGGGCGCCGAGGCGGCGAAAATCCTGAAGGAAGCGGCACTCGCCCACGAGGACGCCGGAGCTTGGGGAATCCTGCTGGAAGGCATTCCGGCACCGCTCGCCCGTGACATTACCGCGTCGCTTTCCATTCCGACGGTCGGCATTGGGGCGGGTTCGGGGTGCGACGGACAGGTGCTTGTGATTTACGACCTGCTCGGCATGGACAATTCCTTCAACCCGAAATTCGCCAAAAAATACGCGAACCTCGCCGACACGATCAGCGGCGCCGTCTCCGAATACATAGATGAGGTGCGCACGGGGGAATTCCCGGCGCCGGAGCACAGCTACGTATGAAGGTGATCGCCACCACTGCCGAGATGCGTACCGTCACCCGCGAACTCAAGCGGGCCGGAAAGACCATCGCGTTTGTGCCGACGATGGGATTTCTGCACGAAGGTCATGCCTCGCTGCTGCGGAATGCCCGCAGCCGCGGGGATGTGCTCGTTCTCTCCATCTTCGTGAATCCTTCCCAGTTCGGAGCAAACGAGGATCTGGACCGTTATCCCCGCAACCTGGAAGGTGATCTCGCCATTGCCCGGCGGGAAAATGTGGACCTTGTGTTCACGCCCACGCCCGCGGAAATATACGGAAGGGGATTCCAGACCTGGGTAGAGGTGACTGAACTTTCAAAACCCCTCTGCGGTGCCAGCCGGCCCGGCCATTTCCGCGGGGTGGCGACAGTGGTCCTGAAACTGTTCAACATTGTTCATGCCGACGTGGCGGTGTTCGGTGAAAAGGATTTCCAGCAGCTCGCCGTGATTCGCCGGATGGTGAAGGACCTGGATCTGTACGTGGAAATCGTCGGCGGCGAAC
>CAZSFB010000354.1:0-3636 GCA_964606035.1 uncultured bacterium
CCTTGATACTTTACTTTTTTTATAAAAAAAGTAAAGAAAAAAGCTCTTTTAATATCCTTCGGAGGAGGAGGGGGCGAGGACGATGACCGGCTCCCGATTACACTTCGTGACTACACCTCCAAGCTGGTTGGCGAATCCGGGCTGAAAGAGCTTGTTATTGTTTCCCAGGTGCTCAATGCACCGGTTAATCGGGGGTACAATTTCAATGTACGAAACATCCGGGTAACCGAGATCAATGGAAAGCCGGTCGCTTCGCTTGAGGACATCAGGAACAACCTGGATCCTCCTGAAGACAGAGATTATCTTGAAGTCATTCTTGAGGATAACAGCCGGATTGTTGTTAATCACCGCGAGATGGATGCACAGGAATCTGTAATCCGGGAGCGTTACAACATCCGTTAAGTCTGACTTTCAGGATTTCCGGAAGACGACGATCCGGTTTGTGTTGGTCCCGCGGATATTGTTTTCAACACCCCAGCAGTTTGCAGTTTTTGTGAACTGCTGCGAGTTGATGAGAACAAGGAGAGGTTCCAGGCCTGCGGCAAGGCCAGAAGGAATCACGGTCTCCTCAAGTCTGATCCGCCCGCCCCGGACTTCACCAACCTCGAAAGCCACATGGCCGCCAGCCGCCAGAACGCGATGCAGTTCATGAAATACCTTGCCCATCTCTTCCTGCCAGTCTTCCAGCCGCTTTGACTGGGTGATTGGCACCCTGCTCGGGTCAATTCCACAGAACCAGCAACGGAGCCAGTTGTCGGCGGCATACTGAACGACATCCAGAAATGGAGGAGAAGTCACAACAAGACTGACGGAGTTCCGTCTGATTTCGGGAGTTGAAGACGCGGGCCCGGTTGTCCATTTGGCACGCTTGGCTGCCGTTTTGAGCTGATGGCGGACATCTGGTGTCAGGTCAGACAAAAGCTGGCGGCTTTTCTTTAGGATCAGCACAGGCACATCCCGGCGTGGAGGGACCTGTTTCCGTTCCCGGTTGATCTTTTCCTGGGATCTGACGGAAACCGCCTGATTCGGGGGAAGGGTATAGACCGAGAAGAAACCGGGGGAGTGACCAGTGAGCCGGTTAATTGCCACCATCCGGATCCATTGATCCAAGGAATCGAGTTTTCCTGACTGCTCCCGCTGGAGAAAGTAGCGGCGCAGGGCACAGATCTCCTGGAGAGTGCACGGGTGATAAAAGGCGAGGAGCTCGTCTGGCATGTCACCGGCATTTTTGAGTGGAATCTGCTTCAGGCGGCTGGCAATTTCCTCCGGCTCGGGAGGGGCCAGCCGTGGCTCGGCGAGAATGCGGCTCAGCGGGTTTATGTCATTCGCAACAGGTATCCGGCCAAGCAATGCACCCTCAAGTGCCGTCGTACCCCGTCCGGAAAAAGGGTCATAGACCAGATCCCCGGGTTGAGTCAGCCGCTCAATGAAGAATCTGGGAAGCTGCGGTTTGAAGCAGGCACGGTAGCTTATTTCATGCAGACTGTGAGCAGCCCTCTGCTTGGATGTCCAGAACTCGTTTGCAAAAACAGGGATCGTGTAACCTGTAACCGTCAGATGAGACTTCCGGGTCCGGCTTCCAAATGCCCGGAAACCGGATATTTGGCGCACAATCTGATCCGAAGGTTGTGTGGTTTTTTCTTTTCCCATCCTGTCCTGGCAATCTATTACAAAAAATCCGTCCGGTACAGGGGTTGGGATTCCGTGGACAAAAGAGTTAGAAGTCCTTCGCTGTGCTCATTACGGACCCCAAGGCGCTGATTCAGCTTTGCCACGAAATCCGTTCCGAAGGTGTATGTGGTTTCGATACGGAATTCGTTTTCGAACGAACCTACTGGCCCCAGCTGGGACTTGTGCAGGTATCTGCTCCTTCGGGAGTTGCGGGCGCAGTGGATCCTCTGGCTATCCAGGATCTGGGTCCGCTGTTTGATCTCCTTCTGGACGACAAGGTGCAGAAAATTGTTCACGCGGGTGGCATGGACTGGAAGATACTGGTTCACCGGGCCGGAAGGCTTCCCGCGAATATTTTTGATACCCAGATCGCCGCCAGCTTTCTGGGGTATGGCCAGCAGATTGGGTACAGCCCGCTTGTCGAATCCATTCTCGGTGAAAAAGTTGACAAGACCGAAACCTATACGGACTGGCTCAGGCGACCACTCACGGACCGGCAGGTGGACTATGCCATCACGGACGTTACACACCTCCTGAAGATACACAGAAAGCTTGAGAAGGAACTTGCTGGTCGTGGGCGGCTCGATTGGGCTGCCGAGGAGTTTATCCAGAGTGTTGGATTGGATCAGTACCGCGACCCTGACCCATACGAAGTTTACCGGAATTTCCGTCGTACCGGTTCACTGAGCCGGAAGGATCTGGCTGTGCTTCGGGAGATCGCCGCGTGGCGTGAGATCGAGGCCCGCGCACGAAACGTGCGTCCGCATTTTATCCTGAAGGACGATGTGCTTGTGGCTGCTGCCCGGCGTGCGCCGAGGAGTGAGGGAGAAGCGCGCTGCACCGGGAATTCTGGCTGCGGTCCAGAGGGCAATAAAACTTCCTGACTCGGAGTGGCCTGTGTTGCAGCGTCAGGATCCCCTGGAACAGGGGCTTGAGGCTTCCATCAATCTGCTTCAGGCCTTTGTCCAGATGCGCGCGCGAGAAGTGGATACAGCCCCCGAAACCCTCTGCAACCGGGCAATGCTGAAAGCGCTTGTTCGTGACGGCGAAAATGCCAGATGGCCGGAGGGTGGCCAGGTAATCAGGGGCTGGCGACGTGAACTGCTGGGACAGGATTTCTTGGACCTTCTTGCTGGGCGGAAAGCAGTCGGTCTGGACGGGATTACCCGAAAAGTCCGGATGTATTCCGTGAACCCGGACTAAATGTTCTGGCGGGGAAGCATCCCGTAAAAGGCAAAATCAAGCATGTTCTCGACGGTCGTACGGATATCGGGTTTGCCCGGGTCGTTCCGGTACCACAGAAGCAGAGCTTCTTTTGAAAGTCCCAGGGCGCAGTGGGCTGCCACCACCGGATCCAGTTTCGCCACACGCCCCTTGTCGATTGCCTTCTGGATATAACCGGCGATCAGGACGACGAGGCTATCAAAGAAACTGTCAATCTTTGCCCTGAAGTCATCACCAAGGGTTGGGGCTTCGAGCAGGATCAGCCGCGTGAAGTTCCGATTCCCTGGATTGGACAGCATCATCCGGCTCAGGTTTTCAAACAGCTTCCGGTATTGCTCAGCCGATAGCTCGGAAATGTCGAGGGGGCGGATCAGTTCCATCAGTTCGCCAAAAAAATAGTCCAGTGCCTGCGAATAACAGTCCCGCTTTGTGTCGAAATACCGGTAGAAGGTGCCCCGGGCGATATCAGCCCGGATCAGGATATCGTCCACCAGTGTGTCGTGGTACCCCTTTGCGGCAAATACCTCGATGGCGGCGCGCAGAAGCCGCTTCTGGCGGTGTTCCTGGATCTGGGGTGAGAGCTGTGGAGCCATGGATGCTGGCAGAACGTAGCCACTGTGGAGCGGCTTCGCCAGTTGAGGCTTGCGCTAAGGGACAGACGGGTTTTAGTGTCATGTCGATCTTATGCGCCCGCTAAAAATCGCCGCCATTATTGACCCACTTCACTCGCTGACGCCGTTT
>CAZSFB010000355.1:0-3617 GCA_964606035.1 uncultured bacterium
GCTCATGGCGAGAAGGGCTGGCGGTACAAACACGGCCGCGAAGATCAGTCCCTCGTTCAGGAACTCGTGGACCTGCACCGCCTGGTGAACGCCCTTCCAGCCGTAGATGTCCCGGTCCATGACCGCTACCACCTTGCCGTTCGGATGGCAGGTGAAGTTGAGCCCCACCTGCCCGGACGAGTTGCAGATTCCCTGCCGCTGGAGCAGCACCGGGGTCTGGGTGGCACCCGCGGCGAGTACCGAGACAGGCGCCCGCACCGTAACCTTGTGAAGCGGCCGGTGAGTTGCGCGGTCAATAACCGTCCCTTCGAACCCCACTGCACGGCCACTCTCAATGAGCACCTTCGAGATTTTCGTGTCAGAGAGAATGGTTGCCCCGCGGGTGAGCGCCTTCGGAAGATAGGAGACGAGCATCGACTGCTTGCCACCCGACGGGCAGCCGAAGGCGCAGTTGTTGGTCCCGGCGCAATGGAGCTGGTTGCGGAGGTTCCACTCGGTACGGTAGCCGAGCCGGTCGGCCCCCTGTTTCAACGCCATATCGTGGCGGCTGATGGTCCCGGGGTCCTGCCGCGCGACATTGATGTTCTTCTCGACCTTCTCAAACCACCCGGCTGTCTGAACCGGCGAAAAGCCGTCAAGTCCCAGTTCGTGATGCCAGCGTTTCAGGACCCGTTCGGGCGTCCGCCAGCTCATGCCGCCGTTGATGACCGTGGAGCCACCCACGCAACGGCCCTCGGCAAAAATCACATTGGGCTTCCCCATGATGATGGAAGTACCGGCATCCCGGTAGAACTTCTGGATCATGTCGGAGGCGCTCGTGGTGATCTCGCGGGTCTCGTAGTAGCCGCCTTCCTCCAGAACGACCACCTTCAGGCCTGCTTCGGAAAGCTCTGCCGCCATGACGGCACCGCCCGCACCGCTTCCGACAATGGCCACATCCGCCTCGATTTCGAGCGGACCCTGGATATCCTTCCCCTGGAGGAGCCGTCCGGGCATTTTTCAGGACTCCCGTTCCCTGAGCCGGGCCTTGGCCGCCTCGGCTGCGCGGCGGGCGGCGGCGATCTCTTCTTCACTGGCCTTCGTGTACGCATCCCGGAAATCCACCCGCTCGGCCGAAGGCCGGAGCTGCTCCCGGTAGCTGCCCCGGATCACGACCCCTTCGGGCCCGCCGGGCAATTCCGCGATTGCGAGAAGATCAGGGACGCGGAGTCCCCATTTCGTGACCCGTTCGGCAACTTTCTGATCCACCCACTCCTGCGGGAAGTATCGCAGTTGGGCCCGGACCTCCGGATGGGCATAAAACCCCATGAGGATCAGCGACCGGAGCCCCTTTACTGCCTCGCGGATTGCATAGACAGAACTGGACCCGAGCTTCTTCAGGTGCTGCTCGCCCTCTTCGCCAGACATGAGCGTGAGCGGTTTTCCGGCGGTGAAAAGTCCCGACCAGTTGATAAGGAAAAGTCCCACAGGAAAAACCAGCGCCACGTGCCGGGGAAGAAAGCCGACGAACCGGTCGACATATCCCGAAAGCTCGAAGGCGGCATCGAAGCTGAACTTCTTTTTCCGCGGAATGAGAGACCGGACCAGTGCCTTTACGGTGCCGAGGCTGAACGAACCCAGCCGGGAGGGAACATAGCCCGGCGGAACCAGACCACTTTCAGACTGTGCCGCCACCGCCTGTTCCGCTGCCCGCTCAAAGGTTCCGGGCTCTGTTTGCTTGGCCACTTCCGGCACGTATTCCCCCCTCCGGACGGGCGAGAACCTATCAAGCCCTCACAAACTGGTCAAGTGGTTTAACCAGTTGTCAGCATTTTTGCGTCTAGATCCCCAGCCCGAACCCGACGGACAGAAACATCGTACTGGCGTTGAAATCGGAGCGGCTGCCGGGGGGAGTCACTGCCAGCTCGCTCCGGTTCATCTTCCAGCCAGCCATGAGCCGGAGCATGAACGACTCGTGTGGATAGATATCCAGCCCGCCGGCCACTTTAAGCGCCACCGTGTGGTCCAGATCCGCATTCGATCCGCCCAGAGCCCCAGATTCGGAGAAAAAGTTCAGGTTCGTTCCCAGCCCAGCCCTGAGGAACGGCGATACCGGGAGACCCCTGTCGGAGTACCGGAACTCCGTCGCAGGCATGAGCGAAACAGTATTGACCGTACCAGCCTTCACCCCCGCGGCATCTTCGACTCCGTAGTTTTCCCACTCGACCATGCCGCCCACGGCCCACCACGGCTTGATCCGGTAGAGGCCCGTCATTCCGAGCTGGTAACCCAGGCGGCTCTCAAGGCCCCCGCCAGCGTTCCTGGCCGGAAGTACGACAGCGAATCCGGCCTCCAGGGAAAACCTGCCCTGCTCCCGGGCGCTGGCACCGGATGTTCCGGCAATAACCCACATGACGACGGCCGCAGCGATTGCACCGCTTCTGCTCATGCGGAAAATCCTATCGCATCGGAGCGAATGGGGGAAACGGGTCAGGCGGCGTCGAGATCCTTGAGGGAATCGATCCGGTCCCCGGAGGGAAGAAGTGCCCACCGGAACCGGCCGGTCATGCCTGGCTCGATCCGTTCATCGAAATCGATCCGCATGACCTGCCCCTTCTTGAACGGCAGCGCGGTGCGCCCGAGCAGCTGTCCGGCAAGCTGACCCATGCGGGGTTCATGTCCTACGAAGGCGATCTTGTCGCCCTGGTGCGACGCCGCCGTCCGGAGGAGGTACTCCATCGCCCGTCCGCCGGGGCCGAAGGCCGGAGCGGCCACCACGTCCCCCTTGTACCGGGTCCCCTGTGCAAGGATTTCCGCCGTCTGGACGGCCCTTACCAAGGGGCTCGTGACGATCAGGTCAAAACGAATATCCTGATCTCCCAAAGTCTCGGCGATTTTCGAGAAGATTTTCCGGCCCTTGCCCGTCAGATAACGGTGCTCGTCACCAAGTCCCCCGCCGCCGTCCACGGCGATAGCATGACGGACGAGAAAAATGTCTGTGCTTGATCCCATACACTCGCTGCTGAAAGAATCCGTCCCTCTACCTGGCTGGTATGTAGCCGGTTTCTGCAGGTATTTCAGGAACCCACAGATATGAATTGTTTGTAACGGAGCATCATTGCCCCGTCCCTTTGGGCCCCGGCCCAAAACCGGTTAGTTTATCCCCATGATTCTCGGTGCACACGAATCCATCAGCGGCGGTATCCAGAACGCGTTCACCCGCGGGCGCGAGGACGGATGCGAGTCCCTCCAGATTTTCACGAAAAGCGAGCGGCAGTGGACCACGAAAAAGTTCACTGAAGGGGACATTGCTGACTTCCGGGCGGCGAGCGCCGACACCGGCATCCCGCTGAAAAACGTCCTCGTCCACGATTCTTACCTGATCAATCTGGCCTCCCCCGAACCAGAAAAACTCGAAAAGTCGAAGAAAGGTTTCATTGAGGAACTGGAACGGTGCGCCGTGCTCGGCGTCCCGTATCTCGTCACGCATCCCGGGTCCCATGTTGGCTCCGGAGAGGAAAAGGCCATCGAGACGCTCATTGCAAGCTACAACGACTGCATCGCCCGCACACCCGGCTGCCCGGTCATGATTCTCATTGAAACCACCGCAGGACAGGGAACCTGCATGGGCTACCGGT
>CAZSFB010000356.1:0-3612 GCA_964606035.1 uncultured bacterium
AAAACCGGCCGTTTACCCGCCCGATCAGTTCGTCCACTGACCGCCGGAGTTGCTCGTAGGTCCCGACGCCCTCCCGGGAGGGGACCACAGCCTGAATGAGACGGATCTTCCCCGCCAGGTCGGGCCGCTTTTCAAGGAGCCTTTCAATGGCGAGAATACGGCGGCGAAGTCCCTTCGTGTAATCAAGCCGGTCAACGCCGAGAAGGATCTTCTGACCTGAGCACTCAGCCCGCAGCCGGGCCACCTCGGCAGCGACTTCTGCCGATTCTCCACGCCCTCCAAATATTCCAGCATCGATCCCCATTGGGAAAACCCCGAGCCTGACGTCCCGGCTGCCGTACCGGACGTGATCAACCTCCGCTTCGATCCCGAGGATCCGGAGCAGGTTGGACTGGAAATGGCGGAGATAGGTATGAGTGTGGAACCCGATCAGGTCCGCACCCAGCATCCCCTGAAGGATCTCCTCCCGGTGTGGGAGGATCCGGAACATTTCCGACGACGGGAATGGAATATGGAGGAAAAAGCCGATCCGGGCGCCCGGAAGCCGGTCCCGGAGAATCGAAGGCAGCAGAAGAAGCTGATAGTCATGGATCCAGACAAGGTCACCATCCCGGTATTCCCTCTCGATGGCATCGGCGAACCGGACGTTTGCCTCTACGTACGCCCCCCAGTCCTCGCTTGCATCTATTTTTACCTGATCCAGCAGGTAGTGAAACAGCGGCCACAGGATGCCGTTCGAAAACCCCTCATAAAAGCCCTTCACGAGCTGTCCGGGAAGTTCCACCGGCGCTGCATCCAGTTCCCGGAGTTTCCGCATGGCCTTTTCAAGCTGGTCTGGCGGCAGGGATGAGAGATCTCCCGGCCAGCCGAGCCAAAGGTTGTCCCCGCGTGACCGGATACTCCGGAGGCCGGTCGCAAGTCCGCCCACCGACATCTCCACCCGCATCTCGCCGTCAATATTCCGGACCGTTACCGGCAGACGGTTGGAAACAAGCAGGATCCGATGCGGTATCAGATCCATGCCCGGATCTTCCCGCTGCTTGCATCAAGCAACTCACCGATGGTCATGGCCGCGTTAATCAACCCCACATGTGTATAGCATTGCGGAAAATTGCCAATCAGCGCACCGGTTTCCGGGTCAATATCCTCGGAAAACAGGCCCAGCGGATTCGCGTAAGCGAGCACCCTCCGGAATACGGCGACCGCCTCATCCAGCTGACCGCTCAGGGCAAGGGCCTCGGCCCACCAGAACGAGCAGATCGTAAACGCACTGGTGGTCACACCGAAGTCGTCCGGATTCCGGTACCGAAGCATGAGACCGTTTCGAACAAGATCACGTCCGTAGGCGTCCAGAGTGCTCAGAAACCTCGGGTCCTTTGCATCAATGATCCCGATTGAGGGAAGGAGCAGGTTTGAGGCATCCGGGAACTGGCCATCCAGTGCCTGCGTGAAAAATCCGGCCTTTGCATTAAAACCCCTCTTGAGCACGGCTTGCTTCTCTATTCCGGCGATCTTTCCCCAGCGCTCCGCCTGGACAGTCCTGCCCGTACGGAGTGCCAGTTCTGCCCCCCGGTGGATAGCGGCCCAGCACATGGCACGCGAGAAAGTATAGGGCCGAAGTAACGACCGGAACTCCCATATTCCCGTGTCCAGTTCCGGTGCCAGCCGGATTGCTTCTTCCACGAACCGCTCAATGAGTTTCCATAACGGTTCCACATCTTCGAAGACGATCCGCGGATCCCGATAGAGGGTTTCCATACACAGGACCATCTCGCCCATCAGGTCGTTCTGCTGCTGCTCTGCCGCCGCATTTCCGATCCTGACAACGCTTACTCCGTCGTAGCCCGCCAGATGCTCCAGCTTCTGCTCTGGCATGTCCCGTTCACCACCAATGCCATAAACCGGCTGGAGCGGTCCCAGTTCGGCCACATGTTGTAGATACCGCAGAAAATCCTCCCCCTCGGCAAGCTGGCTGAGCCGCCGGAGTGCTTCCACCACGAAGGAGGCATCCCTGAGCCAGCAGTAGCGGTAGTCCCAGGTCCGGCCTGATCCGGCCGCCTCCGGGATGCTGGTCGTCGGAGCAGCGATGATCGCTCCAGTGTCCTGGCTTGTGTGAAGTTTCAGGCAGAGCGCTGACCTTAGAACCGACTCGGGTTCGAAGCTGGGCAGTGCGCAGGTTTTTGCCCACCGTCGCCATCCCTCGATCGTGACCTCCATATCCTTGTAGACACCTGGAACGTTCAGCAGGCCAGAAGGGCGCTCGGCCGACAGGCTGAACGCAACCGGTTCGGTCAGGGTGAACTCCTGGCCATCCAGGACATAGGGATGCGGAATAGTGGAACGGAGATACAGGGGAACCGGTCCGCCCTGCACCTCCACCGCCGACTCCATCACTGCCATTCGGACGGCCGCCCGGCCATAGTCCGGCCGGGGATCGAACTGCACCCGGATTCTGGGTGACCCCCGAAGCGGCCGGATTACCCGCATGACCGACAGCGGACACCGGACCCCTAGTCCATCGGGGATCCGTGGCGAAAAATCTGTCAGTTCCCACGCTCCGGATTCGACTTCAAATACCGTGCGGAGGACATTGGTGTTTGTCAGGTAGAACTGAGTGCCACGGATCTCCATACCGTTTGTCTCGAAGGTAAAGACACCGCCCTTTTCAGAGTCCAGAAGACGGCCGAAAACCGACGGTGAATCCATCCGCGGCAAACAAAGCCATTCAATCGCCCCCGCAGGGGACACCAGTGCGATTACCCGTCCGTTACCGATCGCTCCGTGGTGAAGGGGTGTCAATCGCTGCGGTTTTCCGTTGTGAAAAATCTCTCCCATTCTACAAGGCAGATAAACACGAAAAATCCCGGAGGACAACCCTTCACCACTGTCACCCAATGGGCGCAGCACCATTCCGAAAACACGGCACACCCGCACCAGTCATGGCATGACATGACAATACGGCCCGCCTGGCGGCGGGCCGTATTTTTCAGACTGGAGCTGGCCTCTCAGTCGAACATGCCGGAATCCGGCGTGGCGGTGCCGCCCTTCGCCAGCTTGATCTGGTGCGACAGATGCACATCGAGTGCCGTCTTGTCATAGTCGGCCTGGTATTTAGCCGCCTCGATGGCCGCCCTGCACTGGGCCCAGATATCGCCCTTGGTTTCGTCCGTCGGGAAGAGAAACTCGTTGGACATGTTGAGGAGGGTCATGACCGGGTTGCGGTCCTTCTCGAAATCCACGCCCAGCACCTCGAACGCCTGCCGCATGGCCATCATCTGCTTGCCCCGGCCCAGTTCCATCACGCTGCGAGGATCAATGCCGAGAACCTTGAAATCCTTTTCAAGGAGCTTCGTCTCTGCCATGGCCCAGAACATGATCTGGCACTGGAACAGCATCATCTTCGACACTTCGGCCTTGCTCATGTCCTTGATCATCTCGGGCAGATACTGCATTCCAAGTCCAACGTGGCGGGCCTCGTCACGCTCGTAGTATTTCATGAGTTCGGCGATGACCGGCTCCGGCTTCAGCTCGCGGATCGTCTGGAAGATCGTGAGCGCCATGCCCTCGATCATGAGCTGCATGCCGAGCAGCTTGTAGGCAAGGTTCGGCGTG
>CAZSFB010000357.1:0-3608 GCA_964606035.1 uncultured bacterium
GCGTAATGCTCCGCGAACAGGGAGTATGGCGTCCACGGGAAGGCTTGAAGTGGACCGCTTTTGAGCATTTCGCGAGCAACACCCAAGTGATAGTACACATCGAAATCGATTGGATCGGGTACACCAAACTGGGCCGAGGCGAAGTAAAGAAGGGTCACAAGAGAGGAGACGCCAAGAAACAGGAGGTCTTTGCGACTGTAATGGCTTTCTGGATTCACCGGCGTATGTTAGCCTAATACATATCGAAACAAGGTTATCTGGCAGGTTTTGTGACAATGGATAGTCTTTTTTTTCCAGAGCCCGCCTTTGGTCTATTACAAAGACTGCTGGCAGGCATACCTGTCCCCGTCCGGCAGCTGCTTCGTGAAATCGCCATTTTTGCGGCCAAGGTACACTTGGGAGAGATCCGCAAGGGGCCAAATGACTCTGCCCACCCATTCATTGTGCATCCCCTGAGACTGGCAATATCGCTGGTTGAAGAGGCCCGTGTGTCAAAAGAAGATATTCTTGCCGCAGCACTGTGTCATGACACTTTAGAGCACGACCGGAAACTCACCACTGCCGAGCTTATTGCAGCCATAGGTCAACCGGCCGCCAAGATGGTCTTGGATCTCTCGGTCCCACACAAACTGACTCCCGGAGAAAGTCCTTCAGCCTCCAGGGTCAACTACCTGAACAGACTTGAACACGCTGGCCCCAATACGTTGCTGGTAAAAGCAGCAGACCGTCTTGACAATCTTAGGCACCGTAATCAGGTCGGTCCCTCAGACCGCCTTCTTACCATGATCCGTCAGGACCAGAACGACTACGTGCCGCTGTTTCGCCGCGCCCTCCCCCGCGAAGGCAAACCACTACTCGAACGGATCTGCATGTTCCTGTAGGCGATAGTCTGCCTGGAGCTATACACCAGCCGGCGTTTTTTTTCTGGCGGCGTTTGCCCCTTTAGCCATCAGCCGAAAGAAACTGATCGCGTTGGCGGCTCTCGCAGGATAGTGTCGTATCGCACCAACCACATCGCGAATTGGATCAACCTTGTACCCTGAATTACGGGGCCCTTTTCTCGGAGGCATCCAGCAGGAATGAAGCAGGAGCGGAGGGTTGAAGTCCGGAGCCGTTGCCCGAGCCACTGGCCCGTTTTTCAGATTCCCGGCATCGAACACGTGGACTTCTTTGGGACCATTCTTGTGTACAATCACCACCACATAGCCGTCAGTATCGCCCTTGCAGTTCTTTCGTGGCACGAATGTCGGAGGATGTGGGAAAGTCCCGCTGTCATACCGGTAGATGTCCACATACTTCATTTTCTCCAGATCAATTCTGGCAAGTGCCCCTGGGACATACTGCCGCGGCAGTTCTTCTGACGGCACGAGATTCGATGGAGAATCCCGGTACAATCGCCACTCCGTCTCCGTGATCAGTTCTGGATCAAAGCCCATTGCCCCGTAGTAGAGGTTCTGCGCCCGGTTCTGCGAGTCCGCGGTATACAGATTCTGCGTCCAGAGGACTCCTCCCCAGAAATTGTCCTTGTCTACTGCCAGCTTCTTCTCAAGTAACTCGCCTGTCTCCGCTGCAATACGGTATCTACCGATGGCTGATGGCTGGAAGCCCAGACCGGGCATCCCCTCAAAGTTTCTGTCCATGACCTTTCCGTCACGGTCACGTTCCTTTTCATTGATTGAGATGGCCAGATCCACCGTAGGGATATGCTGCAGGTAAACCTGTATGACTCCATCCGGATTTTCATAGTCGATGGCAATATGGCCAGTGGCCATGGGGATCCGCAGTTCCTTCACCCTCACGGCCCCGCCATCTGGCGTATTTTTCAGGTCAGACTTCCGGATGATCCACAACTGGGTAAAGTCCTGAGCCGGCCTTGTACGGGGCTTTCCTCTGAATGTCTGTGCCTCACTGACGAAAGGGAGGTCCGTGATGACCAGATAATCCCTGGTAGCCTTGATGTCGTGGATACTATCAAACCTGCTCATGCCCTCCAGCTTCCAGCGCCGTACGGGCCCCTCGAGGTCCCATCGCGCCACCCAGGTTCCGCTTTCGCCACCCTCCATTGGCATCATCGTGTAGTTAACGAAATAGATGCATTTCTCGTCAAAGGCGGGAGCCGGGTGGGCAGCCACCGAAACCATCGGCTCCAGAAGGCCAGGGAGGCCCTGAACCCATTCGCTGTTGGAGCCAACCGGCGTGATGAACTCAAGCGTTTCAGGATCTATTTCAAGAGGGCGCCCCACGTCATATCCCAGAAACAGGCGCTCATTCATCGGTTGCACATTGGTATTCCCCAGATTCGTCACACCAAACGGGGATGCCTCCATTACGAACACCTTGCCGAAAAGTTGCGGTAACCGTTCCCGGATCCGCTTCAACGGTGTGTCGACCAGCTTCATCTGAACGGGGATTTTCCCGTCGCTCCCAGCTACACAATGGATCTTACAGACAATGCCATGCTCTGCGAACCAGTGCCCCCCGGGCTTTCGCTTGTCCGGCCCGACAATAAACACGCCACCATCGATATCGTTTGGCCAGGTGCCCTCCACAACTTCCAGCTGGTAATCCCGTTCACCCTGCCCCCAAAACAGATTGTGCGTCAGAGTGGCCATGATGGTTCCCCTTTCATCCAGGCGGACTTTCCCAATTCCGCTTAAGCTCGCCAACGCAATTGCCACAGGAGCATTTACTTTACAAGCTAAATATATGCGGCACCCCCGCAGTTCGGAAGCAAAAAACCCGCTTGCTACGATAGGGCATGGTTTCTAAACTGCCGCGGTCGAATGAGCCCCCAAGTGGGGATTTAATATAACTATCTGTTTTTACAGGTTTTTATGCAGACCGAGTATAGCACGTGTCACGAATTCTAGTAGCCATGTCCGGCGGAGTAGACTCTTCAGTCGCAGCTGCGCTCCTGAAGCGTGCAGGACACGACGTCGTGGGTATCACCATGCGTCTTACCGATTCTGAACCTGACCGGATACCCGGCTCGCACTCCTGCTGTGCGCCCGAAGACATTGAGGATGCACGTCGCGTAGCGGATACGATCGGTATCCCGTTCTATGTCGTGAACTACCGGGATCTGTTCAAGGAGAAGGTGATTGATTATTTCGTGAATGCGTATGCTGCCGGGGAAACCCCAAACCCATGTGCCAAATGCAATGAATTCGTGAAATTCGATGCACTTTTTGCTCATGCTGTTCAGCTTGGCTGCAACAAACTCGCAACGGGACATTATGCAAGAATCACCCGCCAGGGTTCGCTCGCTCGCGGGTTAGATCAGGAAAAGGACCAGAGCTACTTCCTGTTCACAATGACCCGGGAACAGATATCTAGGGTTGAATTCCCGGTCGGGGAACTCTCCAAGGCCACCGTGCGAAAGCTCGCTTCGGAGTGGAATCTGCCTGTCGCAAGAAAACCCGATTCACAGGAGATCTGCTTCATTCCGGACAATAACACCCAGGGTTTTCTGACTGCGGAGCTTCGGAAAAGGGCGGCTGTTCTCGGAAAAGGCACCATAGAAACAGTGGATGGACGGGTTATCGGCCATCACGAAGGTATCCACCAGTTCACAATTGGCCAACGCCGCGGTCTCGGTGTCTCGGGTA
>CAZSFB010000358.1:0-3567 GCA_964606035.1 uncultured bacterium
ACAATCAGTCAAGGTGGACTCTCCGGCAACTGCAAAAACCCTATCTATCGTTTGGCCCGAAACCTCCAGTGCACTCTGGCCCGCAACCCGCTGGAAGGCGGTGTTGGAGTCAACGACCCGTCCCTCGGGCGTCAGTAACGCGGAAGGAACCGGAGAATCATGGAATGCCTTTTTCATGAACTCCGCACTGACGGAAATACGGAGGAAGTTCGTCAGATCCTCGGCCATCAGAATGAGGAACTGGGGTTTTCCAGTGACGCTACGGGCGAGGCTGGCTGTAACCCGGGCCCAGACGATTCCACCACTGGTGTGCAGAAACCGCTTTTCAAAGGTGAGAGAATCCGCTCCACCCCTGACAAGCTGGTCCAGCAGGTTGGCCATCTCAATGACGTCTTCCGGATGAGTGACTTCCGTTAGACGCCTGCCTGACAACTCCGTGGCGGTATATCCCAGCATCTCTCCAAACCGGGTATTCCCCTCAATAATGAGGCCATCGATATGGATAATGCTGACACCGACAGGGACATCCTGGAGAAAGGCGGCATTGCGAAACGCGGTCCGGAGCTTCTGGTTCTGTTCATCTGACGAAGGCGCGGCATCCGTGATTTTCCAAACATGGCGCCCCAATGACACATTCCGCTTGACCGTTACCGCGAGCTGCCGGGTATGGCCATCCAGTGCCGTCACGTTCAGATATCGCGTGTCGGCGGCAGCAACCGGCACACCCGCCGTGGCTACCGGAGCAGCACTCGCCGTGGGAAGCACGTCGGCAATCCGCACATGCCCGATGGCCTCACGGCTGATGCCAAGCAACTCCGATGCGGCAGGATTCAGGTTCAGGACGAGTCCGTCCTCACGAGTCAGGACATAACCTTCGTCGGCTGCCTCAAAGACAGTTTCAAACTGAAGGAGCGCCTCGCGCAGCCTTTCTTCAACCCGGCGGCGGTCACTCAGGTCGCGGATCACGCCGGTGAACATCTTCTGTCCGCCGGCGGTGAACTCGCTGACTGAAAGTTCGATCGGGAACAGGCGGCCGCTCTTTGTGCAGGCGACCAGCTCCCGTGTTGTGCCAATGATCCGCGCCTCACCTGTGTTGAGATACCGGCGGATATAACCGTCGTGCTCCTGCCGGTACGGAGAAGGCATCAACACCCGGACATTCTTGCCCAGCAATTCACCGGGCCCGTATTCAAACATCCGCTGACAGGCGGCATTAATATCCCGTATGTGACCCATACCGTCAATGATGACGATTGCGTCCACGGCAGACTCAACCAGGGCCCGGGACAACTGGCTGCTGTTGCTCGCCTCTGTCTGTGCGAGCATCCGCTCGGTGCATTCCTCGTGGTAGGCAACCGCGCCGCGGAAACCGCCACGGTCGTACGGGAACACGCGCAACGTATACCACTGGCTCTCCACAGGTCCCTCGCAGAGGTAGTCCAGGTGATATTCCTTGCGTGTGCCGGACAGGACAGAGGTGATTCCATCAGCCGCCAGTGCAGCCTGCGGAACGCCAGCCAGCGCGGAGCGGTTACAGATATCGAGATAGTTGGTCCCGACCCCGAAATCGGGTGATCTCAGTCCATTCACGCTGGCGGCCGTTTTCCAGCTTTCATTGACCCCAATGATCCGGCCTGTCACGTCCAGTATCGCAATGCGGTGTGGCAGCGCATCAATCGCCGCATGGCAAATCTCTGTGCTGCCACTGCCTGGCACAGCAGGATTACTTCCTTCCGTCAGTGGGGGCATGGACGCAATTTCCCCAGCGTAGAAACGAGAGGCGACCAGCACCAAGGGAAAAGGTGCCGATTGAAGCTCAAAACTGAGCCTCCCTCCATTTCGGCGCGAATTACCGCAAAGTTCGGGCCGCGCCCGGCTGTCGAGCCAGCCTCGTCTATTTCAGGCAGATATTTCTTTGATAAAATCAGGCACAATCGAAAGAATATCAGCAGGTTCCATCCGACGGCGGCTGCATCTCGCAAAAAATATCCGGATAGTGGAATACCACCAGAAATGGGCACACCTGTGGGCGGGTGAAGCCTATGGCTCAATTGTGACCCGCCTACCAGTCATAGAGATTATGCTCTTTCACCAGCCGCTTGAGCGTAGCGAGCGACACTCCGAGGATCTCGGCCGCACCCGAGCGGCTCCCGCCCGCAGCCTTCAATGCCGAGATCACCGCATCACGCTCCGCCCGGCCGACGGCTTCAGACAGCCTGCACAAAACGGATGCAGAATCAGCGTCTGTACCATGGTTCCCGTGATTGCCCGAATTCGCTCCACTGTGTTGCTTCACCGTGTCCCCCTGGGGTCTCGAAAGAAATCCCGGCGGAAGGCGGATCACATGATCCTTGTTCACGATGAGCGACCGTTCGACGATGTTCCTGAGCTCACGGATGTTTCCAGGCCACGTATACTGCTCAAACGCCTGGAGCACTCCGGTATCGAACGACACCTCACCGCTGTGCTTTCCGAGCAGTTCGCGGCAGATCTGCCCCACGAGATCCGGTATGTCCGAAATGCGGTCACGGAGAGGCGGTATGTTCAGCACCAGCGTTGAAAGACGGTAATATAGGTCCGCCCGGAACTGCTTCCCGGCGATTAGCTTCTCAAATTCCTGGTTGGTGGCCGAGATCACCCAGAAATCACTCTTTATCTCTCGGGTTCCGCCCACCCGCCGGAACGATCGCGTCTCGATCGCCCGGAGCAGTTTTGCCTGTGCAGCGAGCGGCATGTCTCCGATTTCGTCAAGAAAGAGGGTTCCGCCATGAGCGAGCTCCACCATGCCGACCTTCCGCTCGGATGCGCTTGTAAAAGCCCCCTTCTCATGCCCGAACAGTTCCGACTCGAGCAGCGGGGTATCGAAGTTGGCGCAGTTGAGCGCAACGAACGGCATGTTTGCCCGCTCGCTGCGTGCATGCAGCGAACGGGCAGCACGCTCTTTTCCGACCCCCGTCTCTCCAGTAATGAGTACCGGAGAGGGGGCTGCCCCTGCATATGTCTCTATCAGGCGAAATATTTCCTGAAAGGCTTCCGATGGAGTATTTCCGAGCGGATAATAGGTGCCTCGGGACCGGATGGACGACTCCGTAAACCTTGCCTTGCGCGCAGTACTCGCAATCTGGAAAGCACGATCCACTTTCAGGGAAAACTCTTCCAGATCAAAGGGTTTTACGAGATAATCCAGCGCACCATTCTGAATCGCTTCGACCGCTACAGGCACATCACCCATTCCGGCGATCATGATCATCTGGGGTGCTGGCACCTCAGACGACAGGTCCCGGATCAGATCGAGGCCGTGCCCATCCGGAAGCCCTTGATCCACGACAATGACTTCAAAAGCGTTCTGCTCAAGAACGCTCCTGGCCTCTGCCAATGTCGAGCAGACACGCGGAGCGTAGCTACTGCGCCGCAGTATCTCAGAAAGGGGCCCCGCAAAGGCGGGGTTGTCCTCAACAATCAGAACGGATCGCACAGAATCCAAGACTCAACTCTTCTTACGAAATATAGCCAAACATTACCTAGACATGATCAAGATCATATCTAGACAGTGCAAACTTCACATGT
>CAZSFB010000359.1:0-3561 GCA_964606035.1 uncultured bacterium
GGCTCGTGCAGATTTCCCGTGAGGCCCAGAAAAACCTCCGGATCAAGGATCAGGCGCTTGAAACCTCCGTCAATGCCATCGCCATGGGGGATCTGAACGGCAACCTCACTTACGTGAACCGGGCGTTCCTCAGGTTGTGGGGATATGCCGATATTTCGGAGGTGGTTGGTCGCAGGGCGACGGAGTTCTGGAAGTCATCGGATGAAGCCCAGAACGTCATCCAGGCACTTGGTGAAAAGGGCGGATGGATCGGTGAAATGGTCGCGTTACGTAAAGACGGGACCCTGACAGACGTGCACCTGACCGCGCATCTCGTGAGGGATGACGATGGTACTCCCATCTGCATGATGGGTTCGTTCGTCGACATCACGCTCCAGAAAACGGCTACGGAAAGACTCCGGGAAAGTGAGGAGCGTTACCGCTCGGTCGTATCCGCGCTGGATGAAGGGATTGTCTATCTCGACTATTCGGGCCGGATCATCACCTCCAACCGGAAGGCCGGAGAGATTCTCGGCCTGGCACCCGAGGAAGTCGACGGCCGGACGCCACTCGATCCCCGCTGGAAAGCCATCCGGGAGAACGGTGAACCGTTTCCGGGGGAAGAGCACCCGAGTTGGATCGCTCTGAAGACCGGAATTCCGCAGTCGGATGTGGTCATGGGTATCGAGACAGGTGATGGTGGTGAAATCCGTTGGCTCAGGATTGGAGCGCAACCGGTATTCCGGCCCGGAGTCGAGAGCCCCTATGCCGTCGTTGTGACATTCCGGGATATCACCGCGGAACGGGAGGCGGAGCGTATACGAAAGGAACTTCAGCACCAGTTGCACCAGGCCCAGAAGCTCGAGGCAGTGGGACGTCTTGCCGGCGGCCTTGCACACGACTTCAGTAACCTGCTCGGGGCTATTTCCGGCAACGCGCAGTTGCTCCGGATGGATACAGATCCGTCGCAGCGGCAGTGGAAGGATCTGACCAGCATCCTCGACACGGCCCAGAGTGCGGCCAGGCTCACTCGGCAGCTTCTGTCGTTCAGCCGCCCGATGGCAATTACACCGGAAGTGATGCCTGTCGCTGAGGCTGTTGAACGCAATGCGGAACTGCTTCGGAGGCTGATTCGCGAGAATGTCGGGATCACCGTCAAAGTCCGGCATGAATCGGGACATATCCGGGCGGACCGGAGCCAGCTCGAGCAGGTTCTGGTCAATCTGGCCATCAATGCGGCTGATGCCATGCCGACCGGAGGCGATCTCGTTATCGAAGTAAGCCCCGCAGGTGCCGAGCATCTCGCCCTGATGCCGGGGGGGGCTGACTCCGAGGGTGGCAGGTATGCGGCTATCCGGGTGAAAGATACCGGGCATGGAATGACCGCCGAGGTACGGGAGCGGATCTTCGAGCCGTTCTTTACAACCAAGGAGATGGGCAAAGGCTCCGGGCTTGGGCTCTACAGCGTTTACGGGATCATTCGCTCCATGGGCGGGATGATTCACGTCTGGAGCGAGCCGGGCAAGGGGAGCTGTTTCACGATTCTGCTTCCGCTGGTGGAGGACCGGCCCCGGGAGGCCGAAGGCCGTCATGCGGCCGATTTGCGGGGGGACGAGGTCATCCTGCTTGTCGAGGACCAGGAACAGTTGCGTGGGGTGACTGGCCGTTTTCTCCAGAGACTCGGTTACACCGTTTACGACGCTCCTGATGGAGCCGCAGCGGAGGCATTTCTGGCTTCCCATCCGGGCCGGGTGGACATGGTTGTTACTGATGTTGTCATGCCCAACCTGAATGGCCGGATGCTGGCCGAGAGGATCAAGAGGTTGCGGCCGGGAACTCGTGTGCTTTTTGTGACTGGTTACGATGCCGAGATCATCAAGAAGCACGGCCTTTCGGCAGGTCAGTTTGACCTGCTGATGAAACCTTACGATCTTGAACAGCTGGCCCAGAAAATCCGGGAAATCCTGGACAACTAGAGGTTGGCTCATTGGTTGTCGGCTCAAATCTGAGCCTCCACCGGTTCACGTCTGAGCCAAAGCGTCTCAGCGTCTAATTGAAGCGGCGCATCATATTGCTGAACGTGCCTCACGATATCAGAACATATTGAAAAGACGATGGTTTTGAGTGGTCCCGCAACTGTCGAAGAAAAACCCAGACAGTGTGATGAGGTGGTACTCAAATTGCTTTTATCCCCAAGACCCCGCTCACGGAGTGGGTTCACAGCCGAAGGGGGATAGCTGCCATGGCTTCAGTTCGCGGAAAACTTCTCCTGCTTGATGACTCGGTGGTGATTCACAGCCGGGTCAAGCAGATCTTTTCAGGAACGAAAGTCGATGTATCGGTGACCGATAGCTGGGTAGACACGAAGACGGCGGTATTTTCGGATAACCCCCCGGACGTTCTGTTGCTCGATCTCAGGATGCCGACGATTGATGGTCTGGCGGTGGGCCGTGCGCTGAAGCGTCGCGTATCGATCCCCATCATCCTGTATTCGTCCGAGAACATTGAGCGGCTGCGTGCGGCGGCTGCGGACATCGGTGCCGAGGATTTTGTTTCCAAGTCAGCGTCCGATTCGGACCTCGTTGAGGCCGTCGTGAGGCAGCTGACGAGCCGGAGGACGGCAGTGTCCAGTGCCGGCTTTCGCGTCGCCGCAGCGATCTGAATCCTGACCCAGACCCCAAGTAAGGAATAATGACCATGCAGCTTGCCGCAGTTCAGCCCCAGAAAATCAAGATCCTTCTGGTCGACGACATGAAGACCCAGATCCTGTTCGAAAAGAGTCTTCTGGGTTCAACCCGTTTCGACTACGTAACGGCTTCCAATGGGAGGGAGGCGATCAGTATCGCCCGGACGGAAAGTCCCGACATTATTCTGCTGGACGTCATGATGCCGGACATGGACGGTATCGAAACCGCCCGCCGCATCCGCGAAGACCCGGCAACCTCTGACATTCCGATCATCATGGTGACGACCCGCAGCGAGGCGGAAAAGGTGGAGCGGGCATATATTGCCGGCTGCACCGAATATCTGACGAAGCCCGTGCAGAAGAACGATCTTATCACGCGGATTTGCGCCCTGACGGGCGCTGATCTCTGAGGCGGGGCTATTGTCATGGCGGATGACATCACCGTGCAGATCCAGAAGGCCCTGGACGAGAATATAGGGCTCAGGACCGAGTTGAAGGATTTGCGTGAGCGAGTGCAGCTTGTCGAACAGGAGAACCGGCACCTGAGGGACCGGCTGTCCGAATCGGAGGAAGAGCAGTTCCGTTTCGTCAACCTGTATATATCGTGCCAGCGGCTGGCAATGTCGCCCGATGTGCGCGAGATCATCGAGATTCTCCAGGAAATTGTCATCAACCTCATCGGCTCGGAGCAGTTCGGCATCTTTGTCGCTGACAGCAGCCATGACGGGAAGATGGAACTGATCACTGAGCGCGGCGAAGGTGAGATTCCGCTTCAGCGTCCGCCACTCAATCACCCGCGCATCGTTGGTGCCCTGGAGTCGGGCAGTGTCTACGTGGCTGACTCTGTCGGGGTCAGCCCGGTTGCCGTGATACCGCTTAAGATCGACACCCGTGTG
>CAZSFB010000360.1:0-3530 GCA_964606035.1 uncultured bacterium
TCCTGACGCTGGCCGAATGGCCAGTCCTGGTCAGCACCACCCCGGTTCTGTACCTGGAAGGTGTTTTCCTAGTAGCTAATTGAAGGTAAAAGTCCAAACCGACCGCCCGGTCGGTTCGATAGGGACTCTACTCGGCTTCGTCCTCGAGCTGCTGGATCAGTTCTTTGTATTCCTCAGCAGACTTCAGGTCTTTCAGCTCGGTTGGATCGTCCGGAGCAATGGTAAACAGCCAGCCGTCTTCCCACGGATCATCAACCAGAAGCGACGGGGTCTCGAGAAGGTCCTCATTGATGGACTGAATCTCTCCGGTCACCGGCGAGATGATCTCGACGTTTCCCTTGTCCTCGCAATCGATCTCACCACACTCGCTTCCAGCCTCAGCCGTGTCACCCTCACCCGGCAGGGAAACCTCCAGAATGTCTCCCAGCTTTTCGGCTGCGTATTCGGTGATGCCAACGCGAATCGTGTTGTCATCTTCCAGATCAAGCCAGATGTGATCTTCGGTATATTTCAGGTGCTTGCGGACATTTGTCATGGCGGAAACCGGTTACTCGCGCGTCCAGCCGAGGTCAAGGTGATATGGCAACAGGATATGAGTGCCGGAAAAAGTTAAAACGGCGCCCCAGAGGGCGCCGTTTCCCTGCCCCGGGCAGGACGTCAGTTCACATCCCGGTAGTCAGCATCAACGACCTTGCCATCCGGGCCCTTCTTCTCTTCTCCACCAGCGGCCTCTCCACCGGGAGGAGGCGTCGCCCCCTCAGGGGCGCCAGCATTCTTGTACATGGTTTCTGCCATCTTGTGGGAAACCTTGATCAGGTCTGCGTTTGCGGCCTTGATCTTCTCTGGATCCCTGGAATCCAGAGCCAGCTTGCCATCTGCAATCGCCTTTTCAAGGTCCGCGATGTCAGTCGCCGGGAGTTTTTCCTTGTTGTCGGCAAGAAGCTTCTCAAGCTGCGCAATCGTGCCATCCAGACGGTTTCGCTCGTCAATCTCCTCGCGCCGCTTGTGGTCCTCAGCCGCATTGCTCTCGGCATCCTTGACCATCTTGTCAATCTCGTCCTTCGAAAGACCGCTCGATGCCGTAATCTTGATCTGCTGCTCTTTACCGGTAGCCCGGTCCTTGGCCGAAACTGACAGGATACCGTTCGCATCGATATCAAAGGTCACTTCGACCTGCGGCATCCCTCGCGGGGCGGGCGGAATACCTGTCAGATGGAACCGGCCAAGGGTCTTGTTGTGCTCGGCCAGTTCACGTTCACCCTGGAGCACATGGATTTCCACCGACGTCTGGTTGTCAGACGCCGTAGAAAACACCTCTGCCTTGCGGGTCGGAATCGTGGTGTTTCGCTCGATGAGCTTGGTAAACACGCCACCCAGCGTCTCGATGCCGAGAGACAGCGGTGTCACATCGAGGAGCAAAACGTCCTTGACCGCCTTGTCGCCCTGAAGCACACCGGCCTGGATGGCTGCACCGAGGGCGACCACCTCATCCGGGTTGACAGAGCGGTTCGGCTCCTTGCCGAAGAACTTCTTGACCGTTTCGATAACCATCGGGGTCCTGGTCGAACCGCCGACGAGTACGACCTCATCAATCTGGCTGGTGGAAAGGCCTGCATCCTGAAGCGCCTTGCGGCACGGCTCAAGAGTCCGCTCGACAAGCGGCTTCACCATCTCTTCGAAACGGGCCCGGGTCAGTTTCACGTTCAGGTGTTTTGGACCGGTATTATCTGCCGTAAGGAATGGAAGATTGATCTCCGTCTCCTTGGTCGAGGAGAGTTCAATCTTCGCCTTTTCGGCTGCCTCCTTGAGGCGCTGCATCACCATGGGATCGGCAGAAACATCCATTCCCGAACCCTTTTTGAACTCGTCCACGAGCCACTGCATGACGACATTATCAAAGTCATCGCCACCAAGAAGCGTGTCACCATTTGTGGATTTCACCTCGATGACGCCATCTCCAACCTCAAGCACAGAGATGTCGAACGTGCCGCCACCAAGGTCGTATACGGCAATCTTCTCTTCCTTCTTCTTGTCGATTCCGTATGCGAGCGCGGCCGCCGTCGGCTCGTTGATGATCCGCTTGACGTCGAGACCGGCAATTCGGCCCGCGTCTTTCGTCGCTTGGCGCTGTGAATCGTTGAAGTAAGCAGGAACCGTGATGACCGCTTCCGTCACCGGCTCGCCCAGATACGCCTCGGCCGCCGCCTTGAGCTTCATCAGGACCTGGGCGCTGACCTCCGGCGGAGCGGCCTTCCGGTCCCGCACCTTGAACCAGACGTCCCCGTTGTCCGCCGAAATCAGCTCATAAGGAACCTTCTTCTCACGCTCGGGAATCTCTTTCAGCTTGCGGCCGATAAACCGCTTCGAAGAATAAATCGTGTTCTGGGGGTTCATGATCGCCTGCCGGCGTGCCGCCTGGCCGACCACGATCTCGCCCTCTTTAGTATAGGCAACCACGGACGGAGTGGTACGCGCACCCTCCTGGTTCTCAATCACCTTTGGTTCGCCACCCTCCATGACAGCGATACAGGAGTTCGTCGTTCCAAGGTCAATTCCGATCATCTTGCCCATTTGTCCAATGCCTCTTTTTTCTCCGGATTGCTCCGTGCAAATTCTTCCGCGCAGGCCCGCTCCCCGAGTTTTCCCCGGCCCCTGGCTTACCTAATTGGTCCATGCGCCCCGGGGAGCAGCAGCCTAGCGTAAGGTAAACACCTGCCGGGGAGCGTCAAGGGTCAATCGCACCTTTTTCCCTGAAAATTCTTCCAACAATTTCAGCCCTTTAGGGCATTTGCCATCCGGCGAGACTGCTCCAATGCCCATTGCCCGGCCCCGAAAACCGGTCTAAACCGGTGTTCCCGGTCACAGGAGGCACCTATGTCCCTGGCTGGGGATTCAAACCGGTGCGGTTCCGGCTAAACCGCTGAAAGCTGATCATGGTAGACAAACTCAAGAAGATCTGGATGAACGGAAAGCTGGTGGACTGGGACGATGCCCGGGTTCATGTGCTCACCCATGCCCTGCATTACGGGACCAGCGTTTTTGAGGGTGTCCGCTCATATGAACTCGCTGATGGAGGCCGGGGCGTATTCCGCATGCAGGAACACACCAAACGGCTCTTCGAATCCGCCAAGATCCTTATGATCAAGATCCCCTATACGGAAGCCGAGATCAACAGCGCCACCCTGGAAACCCTGAAAGCGAATGATGTGAAGGGGGCCTACATCCGCCCGCTCGCCTTCATCGGGGATGGCGCAATGGGCCTTTACGCCGTCAGCAATCCGGTGACTGTCTCTATTTCCTGCTGGGTATGGGGTGCATACCTCGGCGAAGAGGGGGTAAAGAACGGTATCCGGGCCAAGATATCCTCCTACGCCCGCATGCATGTGAATACCCACATGACCAAATCAAAAGCCGGGGGGAACTATATCAACTCCATCCTTGCGAAGCGGGAAGTGTCCCTTGCTGGGTATGAGGAAGCCATCATGCTCGACACCGATGGCTATGTCTGTGAATGTTCGGGCGAGAACATC
>CAZSFB010000361.1:0-3517 GCA_964606035.1 uncultured bacterium
TTATGGTCGCGCTGAATTATGCACGGGGACCTGCTCCGGTTCCTGGGCCGGGTGAAGGCCGCGTGGCCAGGTACGCGTGGGGCCGTGACTACCATAATGTGGCGACAAAACGGCTCCGTAAACTCCAGAAGTTCGCCGAGCGTGAGTTCGGGATGGAGACCTACCGGAGCGTGGACACGGGTCCGGTACTTGAGCGGCCATATGCTGAACGGGCAGGGCTCGGCTGGACAGGGCGGCACACGCTGCTCATCAATCCGGACATCGGGAGCTGGCTGCTTCTCGGTGTGCTGTTGGTGGACCGGGAGCTGGAACATAGCACCCCCGGTGCTGATGCCTGTGGTGCCTGCCGTCTGTGTGTGGACGCCTGCCCGACCCGGGCGATTGATTTTGAGAGCCGGGAAGTGGATGCCCGGCGGTGTATTTCGTATCTCACCATCGAGAACCGCGGACCCATGCCGCTGGAGCTGAGACCTCTGGTGGGGTCGTGGATTTTCGGATGTGACGTCTGCCAGGAGGTTTGTCCTCACAACGGCCGGATTGCGGTGTCTTCGGACCCTGCTTTTCCGCCATCAGACCGCAACGCGCTGATCTCGGTCGAGTCGGTCCTCCTTGCTTCGCAGGAGGAACTGAAGTCCCGCTTCTGGGCGACTCCTGTCACGAGGGCCCAGCCGACGGGTCTCAAGCGAAACGCCCTGATCGTGGCGGGCAATCAGAAGGCGGAAAATATTGCACCAGTGATAAAAGGGTTGCTCACGGACCCGGATCCGGTCATCCGGTCCACCGCGGCGTGGACGCTTGGGGAACTGGGATCGTCAAATTGCGTTGAACGGTTGCTCGGCGATCCAGACGCGGGAGTCCGGCGGGAAGCTGAAATCGTATTGAGCCTTCACCGATAAAACCGGGCAGGATGACGGGCTATTCCCGGAAACTTTTTAGGACGCCATTTTCAAACTCGACATAGATGATCCGGTTCATCTGCGGTATGTAAGTCCATGTTTCCGAGCCGGGGATTACGCCCGGAATCCGCTCATTGGGGACTCCAAGCGTATACAGAACGTATTGGGCTGACATGCCTGTACGGACCTGGCGATTGATGATGAGCTCCCGCGTTTCCTCTGGAATCCGGTTGAATTCTTCCAGTTCCGCCGCCGTGAAAATGAGGCGGTACATGAGCCCATCGCCCAGCGGGATCACGCACTCCTGCTCATCCTTCAGTAGCGCGGCGCGGGCATAGAGGCCCGGCATACCGTCAAACCTGACGATTTCCTCGATTTTCGCCTTCTCTCCGGCGTCAATCCGGCGTTCGACCTCGACCGGACCGTAGTTATTGCCGCGGGAGAACGACTGGAACAGTGAGAGCTTGGGAGGTGGTTCCATGCAGTGGTAACGGAGCCCTCGCGGAAGTTCGGAGTAGTAGGTGAGCAGACCGGGCCTGAGTGTGACCACGGCTTGGTCCCGGTATTTCAGGTAATCGTCCATCTCGATAGCGGGACGCCCCTTGGAGGCGCACCCGGTATATGTGGAGGCCAGGATAAACAGTAATGCGAGAAAGGGTTTGCGGCTCACGGCCGATATGTATACGATGCGTCCGCGTGAAACCAAGGGCCAGGTCTGTGGCCGGGCTTCCATGGGGACAGGGACGTTTTGGGCGGTATCGGCGTTATTTCCAATCCCAACTCTCGCATGAACCGGCGGCGGCCGGTCATCTGCGAGGAACTGAAGCTGGTTGTGGGCACGGACGGCATAGTCCGGGAGACCAGCACACTCGCCGAAATTGATGGTGTCGTCCGTGAGTTCTGCAGCCGCGACATTGAGATACTGGCAGTTAACGGGGGAGATGGAACCCTTCATCATACGCTTAGCCATCTGATTCCGATCTATTCTGCCGCGGGGAAACCCCTGCCTTCAATTGTAATGCTCTGTGGCGGCACCATGAATACGATCAACCGCTCTTTCCGCGGCATGCGGGGCTCGCCAGGTTCGATTCTTTCCCGAGTTGTAGAGAAATTCCGCCGGAAAGAAAAGTTCAAATATGTCGAGCGACATACGCTTGTAGTCAATGGCGAAGAACACTGCTTTATCTTCGGGCTGGGGCTCGCGGCTTCTTTTCTCAAGCTTTACTATGAGGGCCGTACCACCGGGCCGTTGAAGGCGGTGTATGTTCTGGCACGGGCGGTGGTTTCAACGCTCTGGTGGGGGGCTTATGCCCAGCGGATTTTTGAGCGGGTCCGGGCAAGGGTGATCGGGGATGAAATGCCGTCTCCATATGAGAACTACACCGTTCTGATCGCCTCGACCGTTTCCGAGATCGGACTAGGTTTCAGCCCGCTGGGTCGCACCCTTTCGGCTCCCGGCAAGGTCCAGGTGATCGCGGCAGCCGTCAACCCGCTGGGGATTGTGTCCCAGTTGCAGCGGATATATTTCGGAACCCGGATCCGGGGCGCGGTATACGACGAGCTGGTGAAAAGCTTCACAATCGATCTGAAGCAGGATGGATACGATTTCATGCTGGACGGCGAAGTGAAGCCGGCACCGCGACATATCACGGTACAGGTGGGACCGCTCGTCAGGTTCATCCGGCGGTAACCGGCATTGGCAGGGAGAGAGAACATGGGAAAGATTGGAATTATCGGAGGCTCCGGCCTTTACCAGATGGAAGGCCTGAAGAATATCCACGAGGTTGAGGTGGATACACCCTTTGGAAGGCCCAGCGACGCCCTTGTGACGGGGACGCTCGGTGGCAAGGAACTGGTGTTTCTTGCCCGTCACGGACGGGGGCACCGTTACCTTCCGACGGAAGTCCCATACCGGGCCAATATCTGGGCCATGCGCAATCTCGGGGTCGACCGTATCTTTGCCATTTCGGCGGTTGGGTCGCTGAAAGAGGAGATCCGGCCGGGAGATCTTGTGGTCCCGCGCCAGTTCATTGACCTGACGAAACACCGCCAGAGCACATTTTTTGGCAACGGCTGCGTTGCTCACGTGAGTTATGGTGATCCCGTGGATGACGGAATGGCACGGCATCTGGTGAGGGCTGCCCGCTCGCTGGGGCTTACCGTGCATGACGGGGGCACATATGTCTGTATGGAAGGGCCGCAGTTTTCGAGCCGCGCCGAATCGGAGCTTTACCGGTCCTGGGGAGCGGACGTGATTGGCATGACGAATGCGACCGAGGCCAAGCTCGCCCGTGAGGCGGAAATTGGATATGCGACGCTGGCGCTTTCCACTGATTATGACTGCTGGAAAGACGAGGAAGTCACCGCAGACCACGTGGTGGCGGTGCTTCTGAAGAACGTGAAGAATGCGCAGGCGGTGATCCGCAAGGTACTTACATCCATTAAGCCAGGTGAAACCTGCAAGGCTCACTCGGCCCTGCAGACGGCGGTGATCACCGATCCGGCCGTGATTCCCGTGGAGACCCGGCGGCGGCTGGATCTGCTGATCGGAAAATACCTGGCGAAGAAAAGGTAAGTTTAAAAGATGCCCACCTCTTTCGAAATCTGTGTTGTCGGTTCGG
>CAZSFB010000362.1:0-3510 GCA_964606035.1 uncultured bacterium
CGATCCGGCATAACAGACCTTCGGTTACCCATGACCTGAACCACCCCTCCACCGGGGGCGGTGCGTCCGTACTACCGGCCGGCAGGGCTTCAAGTGCTTCCCAGATCGTCCGGCCCTCCAAAAGGGTGAGCAGTGCGGAATATTCCATTTCATCGAGTTTCCGGACGGCGACTTCATATCCTGTCCGGTGAACGATGGCCCGTTCAGGATTCCCTTCAACCTGAACCCGGAACTGACTGTCCGGCATTTCCCGGTTTTCACGAATCGTCACCACAGGCCAACGTGAACTGACAAGCCTTGTCTCCGGCTGAAAGCCAAGGCGGCACTCTCCGAGTTTTTCGGGGTCAATCGCAGAAATGGCCGGGAGATCAAGTGCTGGTTGGGTCCATGCGTGAAATGCCCGGATAACGGCCCGTTCCAGGTCTGCAAGATCCGGGAGAAACGGCAATGACTCCGTGAGAAGGTCCTCTGCCAGAAACTCCGGAAGTTTCAGGCCGAGATTGGAGAGGTTGTAATCAGTGGATGGGTATCTCTGGACATACCGGCCTCCGAGGCTCAGAAATGCCTGATCTCCCAGAACCCTCTGGATTGCCGGATACATTTCCGAGAGTGACTCGAAAACCCTCGTCGGATACGCGCCCGAATAGACATCGAGCCGCCGGGTTCCCGGCCGCTGCCCTTCACGAACCGCAATGATTTCTTTCCAGTCCCACCCCGTCAGCCACCGACGGATTTCCTCCGGAGGGTTATCCCCTGTCAAAACCTCATGCCCCCGGGGATTGGTGATGACCCAGTGGACAAACCGCTGCAACTGCTCAAGCGATGGTCCCGTTTTCACAATGATGCCATCCGTACCAGTCCAGGCCCCATGAGCGCCCGCTCTGAGGCCTCGCGGGCCCGTCCGGCTTCTGCCAGCAACTCGTCGACTGGTGGCAATTCAGAATCCCATTCGATCAGGGTCGGGACTTCCCGGCCCAGTCTGCCGATTGCCCGCCCGTACAGGCTCCAGACCTCAGGACAGATAGGCGCATTGTGGGTATCGAAAAGGTAGCTGCCCATGTCCGTATGGCCGGCCAGGTGAATCTGCCGGACAGATTCCGCCGGGATACTGTCAATGAAACGGGCCGGATCAAAACTGTGGTTCACGGAATTGACGTAGACATTGTTCACATCCAGCAGGATTCCACAGCCGGACCGTTTCGTAATTTCTGCGAGGAACTCCCATTCCGGCATTTCGGACTGCTCATACCAGATGTACGATGAAATATTTTCCAGGAGGATCTGCCGTCCAAGGCTTTCCTGCACCTGCACCACCCGGCGGGCAACGTGCTCAATGGCCTCCGCTGTGTGCGGCAGGGGAATCAGATCATGGGTATTGTGCCCCCCGGTTCCGGTCCAGCAGAGGTGGTCGCTCACGAGCGGGGGTTCGATCCGCCCGGCAAGCTGCTTCAGCCGGGTAAGATACTGTTCCGAAAGCGGGTCCACACTTCCGATTGAAAGCCCTACACCATGAAGCACCACCGGGCGGTCCTGGCGGACCCTTTCGAGCACCGCCAGCGGCCGCCCGCCGGTATCCATATAGTTTTCCGAGATGACCTCGAACCAGTCCGCTGCCGAAGCACGTCCTTCGAGAACGGGCTGATAGTGCTCCGCACGGAGACCGATTCCATAGCCGAGCGTCATTTCACCTCCGGTGAACTTTTCTCCGCGGCTGTTTACCGGCCTTGTCCTATTTTTTCTTCTCGACCGGAGTCAGCGAACCGCCCTCAATCTTGAGGCAGGTATCCTTGTCGATCGAAAGCCATCCCTGGCCCTTGCACTCGTTCTTGCCGTGACACGAATGGTTCTTGCCCCCGCATGCGCCGACACCTTTGCACTTGTTCACGCCATAGCACTTGTCACCTGCAGCAACCGCGGCCCTTGGGGCTGCCACAGTTCCCGCGACAATTCCTGCCATGGCGGCACCGAGAAGCAGTTTCTTTGTTTCCATCTTGAGATCACCTTTCCTGTTCGGGAGTTGTTCAGATGCAGGCAAAGGGAGAACTTTTCGTATCCCCCCTGCCCTCATCCAGTTGCAAGACAATCTGTAAACCAGCCAATTCTGCTACAACACCGGCGGGGGTGGGAATAGAAATTAAGAAGGATTAACGCCCTGTCGTTTCAGGCCGGAAATGAAGCGGGCCCGGTCATGGGCCCGCGACTGAGTCCATATTCCTGACTGCCTACGACCGGTAGTCAGCGTTAATCCGGATCTACCCCTCGGTGAAATCGCACGTCCATACGGTATCGGTTGCCCTGCCCGAGGCAAGATCCACCACCACATCAAACTCCGGACTCTTCATCCTGGCAGCCGCTGCCTTGTCGGTTTCCGCATCCGGAAGGACACCCTTCCGGACCACAGGAACGCCACCGATGGTCACGCTGAACCGTTCACCGTCCAGCGCCACTCCGGCCCGTCCGGCAGCTGCAATGAGCCGGCCCCAGTTGGGGTCCCCGCCGGCAAAGGCGGTCTTGCAGAGTGGCGAATTGGCAATGGTCAGGGCTGCCCGCCGGGCTTCGGCTGTGGACTTTGCACCTGTTATCACGACCTTCACAACCTTGGTGGCTCCCTCGCCGTCGGCAACGATCATCCGCGCCAGGGATGTGGCCACATCCGCAACGGCATCCGAGAACTTTTTCAGGTCTTTTGTGCCGGAGGCGAGTGACCGGTTCCCGGCCGCCCCAGATGCGAGCAGAATTGCCGTGTCGTTGGTTGAGGTATCACCATCAATCGTGATTGCATTGAACGACTGGTCCACGGAGCCCCGGAACAGCCCCTTGAGCAGCAGCCCCGGTACCGCCGCATCGGTGACCATGAATCCAAGCATGGTCGCCATGTTCGGAGCGATCATTCCCGCACCCTTGGCAATCCCCTGAACAGTGACTGTCGCCCCACCCAGTTTCAGGATTGCTTCGGCGAACTTGGCCCGCGTGTCGGTCGTCATGATGGCGGCAGCCAGTGGCTCAAGGGAGCCCGGCGCCAGATTCGCAACCAGCTGGGGAAGATGCTCCACCAGCTTTTCGACTCCTATCCGCTGGCCAATGATCCCTGTCGAGGCAACGAGCACCTCTTCCGGGGAGGCGCCGATCAGCCTGGCAACCGCCCGGGTGGTCTGCCGGGCGTCAGCCATGCCGGGTTTGCCGGTGCATGCATTTGCCCGTCCGGCGTTCACGACTATGGCCCGGCTTTTCGGAGACCTTTTCAGGTATTCCCTGGAAAGCGTTACGGGTGCGGCAACGACCCGGCTCTGCGTGAACGCAGCCGCGCTGGCGCAGGGCCGGTCTGATACAATCAGGGCAAGATCAGGCCGGTTCTTGTACCGAAGACCCGCCTCAAGCGTTGCGAACTGGAATCCTTTTACCGTAGATGACATTTCTTAAGAACCTTTCAGTGGAGAGCCGTGGACCCGCAGGCAGGGTATCCTGCACCCGGCACACGAAGGTGAATCATTGGAAACGTTGGTGAAAAAA
>CAZSFB010000363.1:0-3491 GCA_964606035.1 uncultured bacterium
ACCGCGAGCAGAAGCAGGACTCCGGGAAGTTTTCCCCGGAGCTTTGGAGCCTTCAGGAAGCCGGAGCAGTCCAGTGTCAGTGTTCCTCCTCGTGAAGCACGCGGAAAAACCGCTGGAGCTTCGAGGCGACGGCCGGGGCCGGGTCGCTCGTTCCAGTATAGCTGAAAGCGAGATCGAATTTCGGAAGGATCGCGGCGCACTCGTCGTCGGCGGTGCCGGACATGCAGCCTGTTGTCGCAGGGCAGGGGGTTTGCGCGTGGAGCCGTACCGGGGCTACACGAACACCTGCCATGTTCGCGCACGTGCATATCCAGAACCTCCGCCAGTATCCCGACCGCCAGGTCACCCTGAAGGGTTGGGTACGGGGAAAAGAAAAGGCCGGTGACAGCTGGGTGATCGAGCTGCGGGACGGCACGGGCACGGTGAAGTGTGTCTGCACACCGGGCGTGATTTCGCCGGAGGGGCTTACGCTCGCCGGGAATCTCACGCCGGAGAGTTCTGTCACGGTGACGGGGCAGACGGCCTCCGACGGCGGGAAAAGTTACCACGGCATGGAGGTCCGGGTGACAGCCCTCGGACTGGTCGGTCCGGCCGCGCCGCTTGTGCCGGGGGGCGGGCCTGTGGAGCGGAAACACCTCTGGTTCCGGTCGCCGGAGGGACAGGCGACACTCCGGGTCCGTAACGCCGCGCAGAAGGCCGTCCGGGACTATTTCGACTGGAGCGGCTTTACACTTGTGGATGCGCCGGTGCTGGTGCCGCCGCGCCGGTGGGGGAAGGGGAACGCGCCGAAGGTGGAGAAACCGGACGCCGAACTTTCGCGTTCGGCGGAGCTGTTCGTGAATGTCGCCGCGTTTGCCGTGGGCAAGGCTTATTCGTTCGGGCCGGTATTCGGTCATCCGAAGGACCCCCAGCCGGAATCCTGGTCCATTGAGACCGCCGTGGCGTTCGCGGAGCTGGACGACGCGATGACGCTCGCCGAGGATTTCCTCTCGTATCTGGTCCACCGGCTCGCGGCGGAGCAGGCGGACGATCTCCGGACCCTCAAACGCAATCCCGTTCCGCTCAACTTCGTGAAAAAGCCGTTTCCGAGGCTCGAAGGTGAGGAGGCCGAAAAGACAATCCGTGCCAGGGCCCATGACCGGCCGGTGCTGTCGGCGGCGGTGCCGGCGCGGGACGAGCTGTGGTCCGTGCGGCGGGACTCCGCGAAGGCGGGATCGCTCCGGGCGTTCGAGATTGTGGCCCCGGAAGGTTACGGGGTGATCGGCTCGGGCTCCGAGCGCGAGACCGACCCCGTGACGGTGGAAAAACGGCTGAAGGCGGCGGGGCTAAAATCCGAACCGTTCACCGACTGGCTGGAGACACTCCGGTATGGGGCCGCCCCGGTGGCCGGTTTTTCCGTGAACCTGGAACGGTTCCTCTGCTGGCTCACCGCGTCGGGGTGATGCCGTCCGGCCCGGTGTCCGGGCCACGTTCAGGCGCATGATCCGCCGCAGACGGATTTCCGTTGGTAGTTTCTGAAATCCGCTGGTTTTTCATCCACCGGTCGAGTGCCTGTACCGAGGCGACCACCCGGCCCCGCTTGGTATGGGCCGGGCGGTAGACCGGAAGTCCTTGTTCCTGGATCCACCGCTTCAGGGTGCTCCGCGAGCATCCCAGATAGCCGCAGATCGCCTTCTGGCCGTTGAGATAGCGCGGCTTCATCAGCGGAGGGGCTCCGGCGGTGTGGCGTCCGCTGCCTCAAGCTCCTGCTGGCGGGCGAGAAACTCGTCCAGTTTCCGGCGGGCACGGCGGCAGCGGGCGGCCGCCCGCTGCGGGGACCAGGAGCCGCCGAACCGGACCGCCGCCATCTCCGCGATCTGGGCCCACGAAAAGCCCAGTTCGCGCGCCCGGCAGAGGGCATAGTCCGGTTCACCAAGGGCCTGCCGCAGACGGACGTCGAGAAGAAGCATCTCCTCTTTCGCCGAGATCGCCTCGCGCGTGCCCAGCCGGGGCATCTGTCTGGGGTGGGAGCAGGGGGCAGTGTCGAACCGCGCTCTTGCCGTGATGGGGTTCCGGATCCGTTTCATCGTATAGCACCTCCCGGCACCCGGCCTTGGTTCCCAGTTCATTGGGGGCGGGCACCGATCTCACCTGTGCGAAATACCGTATATAAACCGTATGTCAGGTAGTGTCACACGGTGCGGGCCTTGTCTGGTCTTGCGCTGACAATTTCAAAACCTGAAATATCTGGTCATCTTTTGGATTTTTAATTTTGTGCTAGACTGACGCCGCTATCAGAAAGCCGTGACGTAGATCACGCAATTCCTTTGGGGGTACCCATTGGCCCAGGAATCATCCGGCAACGGCGCGTCCGGCGTCCGGTTTACCCAGCGGAAAACCACCGATCGGGACCTCGCCAGCTACGACCGGTCCCTTGGGAAACTCATGTTCCTGTTTGCTGGCGAGGTGTCGGACTTTTCCGCCGACCGGGACCAGATCTACGCCCGCCGTCGTCGCGCCACGATCATACGGGCCGGTCTGACCGGCTTGGTCCTCGCGGTGGCGGCACTGATTCCGGCATTCTACGAGGCGCTGCCCATCGTGGGGGCGTACCTGCTGGTGTCGGCTATCGCCACGATGATGGTGCTCGTCAGGCGCCGGACCGGTATCGCACTGATCCTCATGGGCGCGGTAGACATTTCCCTCATCTCCTATGCCGTGCACCTCACCGGCTCGCTCACGACAGTGGTCGTTGTGCTCTATCCGCTGCTTGTGGTGCTGGGGACGCTTTTTGCCGGACTGAGGATCGGTTTCGTCTACGCCGGGCTGGGGTCGTTCGCCTACACTTCTGTCGTTGCCGCCGAGGGGCTTGGCTGGCTGCCGTATTCCCCGGTGTTCGGCCACGATTACCCGGCATTCCGTGTGGGCGGCATCCCGATGTTTCCTGTTGTCGTCATCGTGATGGCGCATCTGCTCAACTTCGGCAGCGTGGTTCTGTCATCCCTCGTGGTCTACGCGCTGGAGAAACGCCGCCGCGAGGCCCATCGCGCACTCAACTCCCGTACGGAACTGGCGGCCATCTGCTCGCATGACCTGAAAAACCTGCTCGCCTCGGTCATGGGCCACGCCGAGATTGCCGAGATGCGGCTTCAGACGGGCGACCGCGAGGCCGTGCAGTCGGGGCTGGTCCAGATCCGGAAATCCTCCGACCGGATGATGGAACTTGTCCGGGACCTGCTCGATCTCGCGCGGCTCGAAGCGGGCCAGATCGTCCTGTCCCGCAGCCGGTTCGATCTCGCCGTCACTGTCCGTGGCGTCGTCCAGTCGCAGCAGGCCAACGCCCGGCTGAAGAATATCACGCTGGAGGCGGAACTCCCGGAAGACGGCCCGGTGGAGCTGACCGGTGACCAGTCGAAGATGATCCAGGTGCTCACGAACCTCGTCCAGAACGCGATCCGGCACACGCCCGAAGGGGGCCGCGTCACCGTGGGACTTTGGTCCGAGGGAACAGA
>CAZSFB010000364.1:0-3485 GCA_964606035.1 uncultured bacterium
CCAATCCTTGAGCATCACCATTTGTTCAGGACCGGACCGGATCGCGCAGGGTTTTGTGAGCCCTTCGATGAGCGAGCCCGCATAGATATTGCCAAGGGTGGAATCCTCCCAGCCTGGGGTGACGATGGGCAGTTTCTTCTGCCACGCGGCATAGAGCCAGGAGTGCTCAAACGGGACCTGGTTTTTCCCTTTCCAGACGCCTTCCTCGAAAGCGCGGTAGAAGTATTCGTAAGGGAACATGCCGGTGCCCTTTTTCGAGTTCTCAATCCAGTATTGTTTCATGACGCCTTCGACTTCCCGGATCACGGTTTCGGGGAAGGCGCAATCGGTCACACGGTTGAACCCGTCCTTGAGAAGAGCCTCTTCATCTGCCGTCGAAAGAGAACGCCAGTTCGGGATTTCCCGGTAGTCGTTCCGGCAGGTGAGGTTGAAGATGTCCTCTTCAAGGTTGGCACCGGTGCAGGAAATGGCATGAACCTTGTCCTGCCGGATCATCTCGGCGAGCGTGATGCCAAGCTCGGCCGTGCTCATTGCTCCTCCGAGGGTCACCATCATCTTTCCGCCCTGGTCAAGATGGCTGATATAGCCCCGGGCAGCGCGGACAGTTTCCCCCGCGTTATAGTGCTTGTAGTTCTTGTCGAGAAAATCCCTGATTGGTCCCATTTCCGCTAAAACCTTCCTTCGGAGAAACAGCTTGCCGCATTGCTGCGGCGAGCGGGCTTCCTGTAGCAGAGGCGGCAGCCAAAGTGAACAACACCTGACAACCGGTGCGGTCCTGTCACAGAGGGTGACTTGCAGGTGATTTGTGCGACTAAGCAGCCCGGTATTCGGTAAAGCCGGAGCCCCGGAATACGGTCGATTCGCCACGCCAGCGGCCCTCGAAATCAAAGCCCATGAACCCGCCGCAAGGCAGGACGGCGGCAACGGGCGTGGATTTGCGGGCATTATAATCGAACTGCCATTTCCCCAGCCTCATTGTGCCGGCCCATTCCTGCGGGACCCTGCGCGATTCCTCGGTTATCCAGTTTGAAACCTTCACTCGGATTCCGCGTCCGGTCGTGAAATTCTGGCCGGGAGCAGTGCCACCGCTGCGAAGGCCCACCTGGCGTCCGGCAATTTCTGTCATCAGCCCGGCACAGGCTGAGCCATCCTCGAAAGTCAGGACGTCCCATTGCCAGCGGGGCGGGGTGATCCGGTCGATATTGAACCGGCTATCACCACCCCACGCGTGTTCGACAATGCCCTGTCCGGTCAACAGCTTCCCGTCCTGCTTCCAGTCCAGAGAACCAAAGGCGCTCCAGTAGGATATGACTCCGGGTAATGAAGCCCAGACGTGCAGATGGGAGGCCCGCGTGGTGGCACTGATGCGAAGGGGGGCATAATTCAGCTTGGTTTCCGGCCAGTTGCCCGTCCAGTTCAGGCCGGGGGATGAGCGCACCTGCCATGTTTCGGTTGCGCGTGAGAGGTAAGGGGTATCAAGCGGCCGCCTGATGGTCTCGATGCGATCCCCGAATCCGAGGAGAACCAGTTCTTCGCCCGGTCCGTCCATCGCTTCCAGTGCTGAAAAGCAGTGGCGGCCGGGGTTCCTGCCGCCTGAGAAGAGCTGGAACTTCACCCACCTGAGTTCACCGGAACCGGGAAAAACACCGATCAGGAAAAAAGCTTCCCAGGCATCCGGAGGTGATTTCCGGCCAAGCCAGTGGGGTTTGATGGATGCTGCATCCACGGCCGAACAGTGCCAGATCAGCAACCTAACAACAAGGACCGGGACTTCACAACAGGATCTTGAACTGAAGCATCTGCCATCGGTAGATGAAGTGATCGTTGATTCCAAAAGGGACGATGAATTCCATGTTGCTGCCAAGGGCCATCTGGTTCGTGAAGTAATAGTTGAGACCGGCACCGGCCTGGAACTGGATACCGGTATCCGTGTTGGCAAATCGGGCATCCGGGTCAGCAATCACAATACCAGCTCCCGCACCGACCCACGGCTTCAGATTCTGCTCAATCATCGCTCCCTTGAGATCAAGGGTGAACCTGCCCTCGGCCGAGATCATGTATAACTCCCCACCGTCGACAGATGAGAATGCGAACTTTGGCGCGATGCTGATATTTTTAGTCGCGTAATACTCACCTTCGAGGCCGAGGTTGAAACCTTCCGGACTCATAATGAATCCGACACCGGTTCCCACCTGAAATCGTTTTGCGCGGTTATCTCCATTCGCAGAAGCCGTGCTGACAAGGACAAGAACTGTCCCCAGAACGGCCAGGAAAAGATGCTTCTGAGCAAGGTGAATGGTCATACTGCCTCCAAATGATACACGTGGTAGGGTTACCCCCTCGGAATTAATGAACTTCGTGAGGCTTGATTAAATATTATTTAGAAAGACGGCTTGATTTGGTACTTACGAAGGGATTTCAGACGTTTCAGGAGAGTTTTCGGCGGCAGCCTCAAGTTCGTCAATTTCCTGCTCAGAGAGAACCATATCCAGCTTCTCAAGCATAGATTCCTTCGTCATTGGTTTCACGACGTAGGCATCACAGCCCGCCTGAAAGCACCGCTTGAGACTTTTATCCTCACCATCGCCAGTCACGATGATGACAGCTGTCCGTTCCATGCCGGGCAGGGTCTTGATCGTCTTGCAGACGGCATCACCGTTCAGGCCGGGCAGGTTCAGATCCAGAAACACCACGCTAGGCTTCTCCTGCTTGACGACCTTGAGAGCATCAAGACCATTGTGGGCCTCAATAATCTCGACTTCGCGGCCGGCCAGAAACGCCCGTTCCTGGTCGATAATGCCCTGAACGTCGTCCACAAGAAGGATTTTGGGTTTTGCCATCTGCTGAAAATCCGCCTCGCTGTCCCGTATCCAGCCAACTTGTCCGCAGACACCGCTTTTGCGAGTGGCCGCATGTTAGACGGAAATGCGTGTTACCGCCAAACCAAACGGCGAATAAGCCCAGGACCGGAGGGTTCCTGTTGCAGGGCTTGACTCAGGAATGCTCCCTGTTTCATATCAATTGCCGCCGACACCTAGAAACGGCGGTTTCCCGCCCGTTCGCCGGGGGGGTCGGCAGAATACCCGCATCGTGGGGCTGTAGCTCAGCTGGGAGAGCGCCTCGTTCGCAATGAGGAGGTCGTCGGTTCGATCCCGATCAGCTCCACCAGTTTTTTATCATCACCCAGACCGTTCCCACACAGGATCCTCGGAGGTAACTACTGTCATGGAATCTGTGACACTCTATCAGTTCGAGTTGTGCCCGTTCTGCCACAAGGTGAAGGCAGGAATGGAGCTCAAGGGTATTCCTTACTCGAAAGTGGAAGTGAACCCGATGAACAAGAAGGAGCTTCCCCCGCTTCCAAAGGGGTCACCGAAAAAGGTGCCCGTGATCCGCATGGAGGGAAAGCTCGTGGAGGATTCAACGGAGATTCTCAAGTTTCTGGATGACAAGGTCCCCGGTCCGGTGAAGTTTCTCCCTTCGGA
>CAZSFB010000365.1:0-3481 GCA_964606035.1 uncultured bacterium
CTGGAGTCGGGCAATGTCTACGTGGCTGATTCTGTCGGGGTCAGCCCGGTTGCCGTGATACCGCTTAAGATCGACACCCGTGTGCTGGGTGCCATCGTGATCTACGGAGTGCTCCCACAGAAGCCGGCCTTCACGCCGGTGGATATCGAACTTTTTGAAATGCTGTCAGGGCTCGCTGGTCGTGCGATATACGCCGCCGCTCTATATCCCCAAATGGCCAATGCGGCTGACTGGCCGGAATTGCTTCGCACCCAGCTGGTCCCAGAAGGTTTTAACAGCTGACCTTCACTGGTCCCCGGGAAAGTCATCTGGATACATGAGCGCATTTGTCTTGCCAGCTGGACTGAAACGGGGGGAACTGAAGACTCTCCGGGGCGAACTCGCCGCGCTGGTGGCCGCAAAGGCGCCGGTCCAGATCGACGGTTCCTGTGTGATTGAGGCAGACGGTCCCGGAATCCAGATACTGCTGGCGGCCCGCCGGTCTGCACACGAGGCAGGCCTGCGATTTGAACTTGTGAACCCCTCGTCACCGCTCAGGGCAATTATCGAAGCCCATCATGTTTCTGATCTCATTGACGGCAGGTCTCTATGACGGCCCAGCCGGCATTCGTGAACAGGACAGAGCTGCGGACGGAGTTCGTGTTGCCGGGACAAGTCCGCGCATCGAGCCAGCCGGTGACCTATTCGACGATCCTTGGGTCCTGCGTTTCCATCTGCCTTTTTGACCCGAAGGCCGGCTGCGGCGGGATCAACCATTATGTATTTCCCGGAATCCCTGGCCGGTTCGATCCAGATCCGCTCCGGTGGGCGGAACCGGCGGTTGAATCGCTGTTTTTCCGGCTCGTCTCCGCCGGTGCCGACGTGAAAAACCTGCAGGCGAAGGTCTTTGGCGGGGCGCAGCTCGGGGAACCTTCGCCGGTCAAGGCGTTCCGGATGGGTGAGCGCAACCTTGAGTACGCACTGGGTGAGCTGAAACGGCGGAACGTCCCTATCATCGCCCAGTCCGTAGGTGGCGGGTCCGGGCGGAAAATCATTTTCGAGGCGCACACCGGTCGTACCTGGGTCAAGGATCTGGTGCGGGAAGGGAAGTAGGTACACCCCTGCGGTAGTGCCATCCGGCCATGAGTAGAAAGCAGGATTCAGAACTTCTTGCGGTATTCCGGCGGGAGACGGAGGAACTGATCGCCTCGGCGGAGCAGGCACTGCTTGAACTCGAAAAGGATTCCGCCGACGCCCCGTCCCTCAAGACATTGTTCCGGAACCTGCATTCATTGAAGGGCAATGCCGCCTGCATACCACTGCCGGAGCTGGAAAATTTCGTCCATGATGCGGAAAGTATCCTGCATCCGGTGCGGGAGCGGGAGCTGGTTTTGACCAGCGACCTGCTAAACGCGATTTTCAAGCTGATCTACGCCATCCGGGATTCGGCTGTGGGCGGGTCGGAACTGCCGCCAGAACTGCTCGATGTGCTGCGTGGCCGTGTTGCAGCTGCACCGGGAACCGTCGAAAAATCTGCCCGGCAATGCTACCGGGTGACGCTCCAGTATCCGGGGGAACTGCTCCCGCCCGCCTTTGATCTGCCTGTGGTGATCGCTGACCTGACTGAACTGGGCACAATACTTCGGGTGAGCCTTGATGAACGGAGCATTCTACCGCTGGAGGCACTGGGAAACCCCGACGCCCTGAACCTCCGGTATGTCGTGGAGATCGAGAGCGGGCGGAATATCGACGAGGTGCGGCAGGGATGCTTCGTATTCGATGATGTCATTCGCGTGAATGTTGAGCCGGTGGAAACCTCCGGGCCCCGGCCCGGAAACGGCGGTGACAGTGAGAACCGTCTGGGTCTCCTCCGGATCGAGTCCGACAAGATCGACCGGCTGCTCAACCTTGCGGGCGAGATGACGATCTCCAACTCGCGGCTGAAGAAAATGCTTGCAGATGGTGCTCCAGCGGCGGACCTTCTGGAAGCAGCTGAACTGATCGAACGCCAGTCCCGCCAGATACAGGACGACTTGCTTGGTGTCCGGATGATCGAGATCGAAGCCCTGTTCCGCCCCTTTGTCCGGATGGTCCGGGAACTGGCGACCTCGCTCGGAAAATCCATCCGCTTCACTACGGTCGGTGAAGAAGTGGAGCTGGACAAGACCATTGTTGAACAAATGCGGGAACCGCTCACGCACATGATCCGGAACGCGGCGGATCACGGCATTGAGACTCCGGCCGAGCGCGTGGCTGCGGGGAAACCACCCGAAGGGCGCATTATCCTGAAGGCTGAGCAACGCGAGGGAAGCATCTACATAGAGGTCACCGACGACGGCCGGGGGCTCAACCGGGCGAAGCTCCGGGAGCGGGCGATTGAACGGGGTATCCTTGATCCGCATGCAGAACTGACAGACCAGCAGCTCGATAGCCTGATTTTTGAGTCGGGGCTCTCGACGGCTAGCCAGGTCACGAACGTCTCCGGCAGAGGCGTCGGCATGGATATTGTCCGAAGGTCCATCGAGCAGATCCGCGGTGAAGTCCGGGTCCGAAGCGAGGAAGGGAAGGGCACGACTTTCTTTGTGCGCCTTCCACTCACGCTCGCACTGCTGGATGGCATTGTCGTCCGGGATCAGACGGAGAACTACATCGTTCCGCTGCTCACAGTGGAGGAAGCGGTCGCCGTGAAACCGGGCCAGCTGCGGCAGATGGCGGGGCAGGGGGCATTCATCTCGCTCCGGGGGGAGTCACTTCCTACGGTTCGGCTGTCGAAGCCGCTTGGTTCGGCCAGTTCGGAGGAGATCGCCCAGACTTCCGGAATCTGCGTGATCCTCAGGTTCGAGGAGCGCCGCATCGGCATCCTGGTGGAGGATGTTATCGACCAGCGGCAGTTCGTCATCAAGAGTCTGGATGAAAATTACAGGCGTGTTGATGGTTTTACCGGGGCCACGATCGTCGGTGACGGGCGGGTGGCGCTCATTGTCGATGTGCCGGCGCTGGTCCGGACAGCCGTGACACCGGACGGCCATGCAATGAAAGAGATAGAGGGAGGCGCAACATGGAGCAACTGAATCACCAGACGGGCTATATGGACGACATGGCCGCGGATGTTCACCAGTACATGGTGTTCCAGGTGGAACGGGAAATCTTCGGGATTGGTATCCTGAAAGTCCAGGAAATCATCGGTTACCGGGCGGTCACTCCAATCCCGAACACACCGCCATTTCTGCGTGGCGTCATCAATCTCCGTGGGGTGGTGGTCCCGGTGGTGGATCTCCGCAGACAGTTCGGGTTCAAGGACCGTGAGTATGACCGGTTCAATGTCATCGTGATTGTACACACCTGCGACAAGATCATGGGGATCATCGTGGATTCAGTCCGGGATGTGACCGGAATCGCGGCCCCGGACATCCGTCCACGGCCGGAATTTGCCTCGCGGATCAATACGGATTTCATCGAAGGTGTCGTCAACCGGGACAACGAGCTGATCGTGCTGCTCGAC
>CAZSFB010000366.1:0-3479 GCA_964606035.1 uncultured bacterium
GCCCGCCGCTCGACCAACGTCTCGTATATCCCGCCTGCGCTCAAGAAAGGCGCGGTTCTCTATACGGGTCTCAAGGCCACGAAGATCCGGATCGAGAACGGCCAGGCCGTTGGAGTCGAGGCAATCACACCTGACGGGAAAACAAAAAAGTTCCGCTCGCGGGCAACCGCACTTGCCTGCGGCACCATGCTGACACCGGTAATTCTGGCACGGCAGGGGATCTGCAACAGCTCCGGCTGGATGGGGAGAAACCTTTCCGTGCACCCTTCAGCCGCCTGCGGCGGTCTCTTTGACGAGGAGGTCCGGGGCTACGCCGCCATTCCGTCGGGCTACACCTGCGATCACTGGATGCGTGACGGCATTCTCATGAACGGCGCGGGTGCTCCGCTCGACATCGGCGCCATGACCTTTCCGTTCATTGGCAGGAAACTCATGGAGGTGATGGAAGCCTATGACCGTGTGGCCGGATTCGGTTATCTGATCTCCGACCGGTCCAATGGAAAGCTGGTGATGCTTCCCGGCGGCCGGCACGTTTGGCACTACAACCTTGGCCAGTTCGAAATGGACAAGCTGAAAACGGGCATGCTCCGGACCATCGAGATCCTCCGGGCCGCGGGAGCATCGGAGATCTACCCCTCACTGCCGGGGCATGGCGTCATCCGGACCGAAAAGGACGTGAACCGGCTCCGCAAAGCCGATCTCAAGCCCTGGCACTATACGCTCGTGGGCTTCCACCCGCTCGGTACCACCCGGATCGGCACCCGCCGGGACCAGTCTGTACTGGACCCGGACCAGCAGTCCTGGGACGTGCCGGGCCTCTATATCGCCGACGGCGGCGCCGTACCCTCGGCCATCGGGGTCAACTCGCAGATCACCGTCATGACGTTTGCCACCCGCGCGGCATTGCGGCTGGCCGAGAAACTGGGCTAGCGTTCCCGTCATGCCTGATGATCATAAAAATCCCGGACTGATTGCCCGCCCCCGGCGGCTGCGCCGGTCGCCTGCCATTCGGGATCTCGTCGCGGAGACCACTCTAGACGTTGGCGACCTGATCCAGGGCATCTTTGCCGCTCCCGGCAAAGGGATGCGTCAGGAAATCCCCTCCATGCCTGGAGTGTACCGGATGAGCGTCGACGTTCTCGTGGATTACTGCCGGGATCTGGAGCAGGCCGGAATCCGCGGGGTCATGATCTTCGGTATCCCGGAGACGAAGGACGAACTCGGCACCGGCGCCCATGTGCATGACGGCATTGTGCAGCGGGCTCTGGAGGCACTGAAAAAATCCGGCTCGAAGCTGCTGCTGGTCGCCGACACCTGCTTCTGCGAATACACCTCGACCGGCCACTGCGGCGTGATCTCAAAGGACCGGCTGGAAACCGTGGACAACGACCGGACCCTCACGGAACTTGAAAAGGTCGCGGTTTCGCAGGCGAATGCCGGAGCCGATATCATCGCGCCGAGCGGCATGATGGACGGGACCGTGGCGTCACTCCGGAAGGCGCTGGATGGGGCAGGCCACAGCCAGATTCCTATCATGATGTACTCCGTCAAATACGCTTCGGCCTACTACGGGCCGTTCCGCGAGGCCGCCGACGGCGCCCCCCAGTTCGGCGACCGCCGGAGCTACCAGATGGATTTCCGCAACGGCCGCGAGGCGCTGACTGAGGCCTCCCTCGACCTCGAGGAAGGCGCCGACATCATCATGGTGAAGCCTGCCCTTGCCTACCTGGACATCATCCGCCGGGTCCGGGAAATCTCCGGCCGTCCGGTGGCTGCCTATAACGTGTCCGGGGAGTATTCGATGGTGAAGGCGGCCGCACGCAACGGCTGGGTGGATGAAAAGAATATCGTTCTGGAGAATCTCACTGCCATGAAGCGCGCCGGTGCGGACATCATCATCACCTATCACGCTCCCGACGTCTCGCGCTGGCTGCGCGGCACCTGACCAAACCATATGTCCGGCCCCCTCGTGGTCATCATCTACGGCTGGCAGGCCTCCCTGGAGGGGCACTGGCAGTGGTGGGTCCGGGACGAACTGAAAAAACGCGGCGTCGCCGTGAGCTTTCCGCAATTGTCCGAACCCAATTCACCGAAAAAGGATGTCTGGATGCGGGAACTCCGCGCCATTACGGACCCCCATGACGGTCCGGTACATCTTCTCAGCCATTCGCTTGGTGTCTGGGCCGCCGATCACCTCATCAACAGCACGGACCGGAGTTTCGCGTCGGCCCTGCTCGTGGCTCCGCCCTCCCCCTATCTCATGTTCGAGGACGTGGAGACCTTCTTCCCGCCCCCCCAAGACCGGGAACGCTGGCGGCGGCAGGTGGCAATACGCGAACTGGTCTGCGGCGACAACGACATATATATGGAGCTCCCCGAACTGGAAGGCCTCGCCCGCAACGTCTTCGACTGTCCGATGAAGGTTTTCCCGGAGGGCGGCCACATCAATATCGACAGCGGATTCGGGCCGTTTCCCTATGCGCTGGAGTTCCTGAAACGGGCCGGTGTCAGCAATCTCTGACGGCAATCACTTTCCGCCGGCACCAACCATCTTCAGCCACAGCCCGGCAACAAGTCCCCAGACCAGGTTGAAGAAAATCACAAAAGCCGGAGTCCAGGTTCCAAGCTCCATGCCGAGGAAACCCTTTCCCTGCTGGAAGGGCATGAAATAAAGGAGTGTCGCCATCGTCGGACCGAAACTCAGAACAACGCCCTTCACGACAATTGAACTGCTGCCCACCGGGAACAGGAACAGGAGTCCCCACAAGCCGCCCCAGACGATCCGGGGGTACAGCCAGTGAAGCGAGAGTGACGGGGCCATGTTCACCCCCATCCGGGCGGTCCAGCCCTGCCAGCCAAACAGCCAGACGGTCAGATTGCTGATAAGCGACGCGAATGCTCCCGCTGATAGGCAGTGGGAAAACTCAGTGATGAACTTCTTCATATGCAATTCAATATGCGCCCGGCCCCCCCCCGGGTTCCGGCCGGGATCGCTACGGTTTCCTTTCGAGCAGGGCGACAACCCGGTCTTTCAGGTCGGCGGGCCGGTAGGGCTTCGCCAGATAGGCATCGGCACCGGCTTCCGTGGCATCCGATGCGTCGCCCGTTGCCGTCAGGATCAGTACCGGAATGTGACAGGTTGCCGGGTCATTCTTGATGGCACGTGTCGCTTCATAACCGTTGACCTTGGGCATGCTGACATCCATGATAATCAGGTCCGGATGCACCGTTTGTGCCGTGGAAATGGCCTCGTTGCCGTCCACGGCCTCCACAAATTCGACGTCCAGCGACTGCAGCGAATTCCGGATGAGCTTCGAAAGGGTTTCGAAATCTTCAGCTATGAGTATCCGCTTTGTCACGGTCGGTCCGGCCCCGTTCCACCCATCGGCAGAAGGCTACCACGGAACTTCTTCGCGGCAAGCGTTTCTCTGGGTAATGGTGCTCATGATTGCAGTCCTGACCGCCTGCGCGCCCAGAAC
>CAZSFB010000367.1:0-3476 GCA_964606035.1 uncultured bacterium
TACCCGCGCACTCCGGTGGATTCCGCGGGGAACGATCTCGAACCGGCTCCGGTAATTGAACCACCCTGGCACCGCCAAATAAATGAGCAGATTCGCGGTCTTGGCCAACTAACTGCCGAATTTTGCTCAACAGTATCTCAAGCCCTGTTTGCCCAAATCCGATGCAGTCGGACTGCGTCGGCCGGGCTTATGGCACGATAGGGGCACAGAATTTACGTTCACAGATTTTGCGCCGAAGGCACCGGGTAAAATACCCGGCGCCTTTGGGCGCACATTACGGACAATTTCGGTACGGCTCCGGGATAGTTTCCCGCGTACAGCGGCCTAAAATAGAGGCAAACTAATGGCTGGCCTCCCGGTTGTTCACTTTTATATCTTGTTCACTTATAATGAACATTGATTATTTATGAACAAAGGTACGCCATGCAGACCGACGCGACAAAACAACCCCGACAGACTCAGGCAGCAGTAATGCTTGAAGCCGAGACTCTGGACCGGGCGCTGAATGCAATCACGCAGACGACGGGCCTGACGACAGTCCCTGTGCGCAGGGAATTACCGAAGAAAGGCCTTCGTGTAGACGCGCAAGTCCGGATCAAGGGCAAGGGCCTTAACATTGTGTTACCAGTCGAGGTGAAGCGAAACCTGACGACGCAGACGGTCGGCGCGGCACTTGCCCAGTTGGGAAATATACCCGGCAAAGCGATGCTGATGGCTGACTACGTCAATCCTCGTATCGCTCAACGGTTGCGTGAGCTGGATATCCCGTTCGCCGATGCCGCCGGGAACATTTACCTGAACTTCCCCCCTGTGCTTATCTACGTCGTCGGCAACCGGCCAGTTGAGCCGGCCGGAAAACCAGCCCCCACGAGAGCATTCCTGCCTGCGGGCCTCAAAGTCGTGTTCGCACTGTTGTGCAAGCCGGAACTGGCGGATGGAACGTATCGTGAGATTGCCACGGCTGCTGGCGCTGCCCTTGGCACCGTCGGCTGGGTGATCAACGACCTCACAGCACTTGGTTATCTGGTCGAGATGGGAAATCGGGGGCGGCGGCTCATTGATCGTCAAAAACTACTCAACCGGTGGGCCGCGGCATATCCCGAGCAGCTACGGCCGCAGTGTTACAAGGGCAGATATACCGGCCCCCAAGCTCAGTGGTGGCAGCAGGCTGCTCTGCCAAAAGGGAAAGCATGGTGGGGTGGTGAAATCGCAGCAGCAAAAGATACAGGCTACCTGAAGCCTGCACGGGCTGTTATCTATGCCCGAGGAGTGATGGGAGAGGTTCTGGCCCGCAACGGACTCCGGACAGACGCGGGTGGCGATACGGAGGTTCTGGAAGCATTCTGGGATCCGATGTTTGATACTAATGATGACATGGCTCCGCCGCTCGTCGTTTACGCCGACCTGCTTGCTGGAGGCGATCCAAGAAACCTGGAAACGGCAGAACTGATCTATGAGCGACATCTGGCTCGACTTATCCGGGAAAATTGACGCCGTAACAATCTCCTTGTTCGAGCAACTGGAGAGAATATTTGGCGCTCATCAAACCCCTTTCGTTGTAATTGGCGCGACCGCCCGCGATCTGGTCTTCCATCACGGTTTCGGCATTCACATGGACCGGTCGACTGCCGATATTGACTGCGCAATTCTGATAGCGGACTGGAGCAAATTCGATTCGATACGAACGCATCTCATCGAGAGCGGCAACTTCCAGCAGACCACACAACTCCAGAGACTGCTTTGGAAAGAAGCCGTTCCGGTGGATCTGGTTCCGTTTGGCCCAGTCGCCGGAAGGTCGCTCCAGTTGAAATGGCCTCCTGACCAAGCGGTTGTAATGTCGACGCTTGGCCTTCAGGAAGCGCATCAGCAATCTCGAAAAATCCGTCTCCGCCGGACGCCCCTCCTGGACCTGCCGGTTGCACAGGTACCTGCTCTCGCCGCGCTGAAACTGATTGCCTGGAACGACAGGCCCGATGAACGCCGCAAGGACGCGAGCGACCTTGCGTTTATACTTCGTCATTATCTGGACGTTGGTAACGAACAGAAGCTTCATGATCATCATCATGACCTGATTGGCGATAACTTCGACCACGAACTTGCCGGCGGAAGACTCTTGGGAAGAGACATCAAGGTACTGATGATGAAGGATACGCTCAATGCGGTAATCGAGATCCTAGCCCGCGAACTTTTGAAACCCGACCGGTCGAAATTGATTACCCATATGACCAGTGGCGGGCGGCAGATGGAATATGAACGTGGGATTCAACTTTTGCAGGCCCTGAGAACCGGGTTGATGGACAAGAACGCGTAATTAGGACCCGAATCCCGGAGGGCGCCGAACAGGCCGCCCAATCGTGTCGTCTCAAAAGTACCTTTTCCGAGGGCTAGCTCGACCGGATCAATTTCCACCGCGTCGTTGCGCTCCAGATTGCGGCGGCCATAAACAAAACGTCCAATGGGGCTGCCTGACGTCAATTCAAAACGCCCCGCAGCGACCGCTTCGGTATGGCCCGGAAGCGTGATGTAGACATAACACTCGGTGGCGGATTTGCTAGAAATCATTGTCCATTCCGCCAGTGGCGTGCGGGCGTTTCCGCTCACGTGACAACGCCAGCACCTGACCAGTTTCATCACGGCCCGGACATGCGACTGAATCCAGCTGTTCCAGGAGACCGTACGCCCACAGCAGTGCTGCGAATATCCCGACACCGCTTGAGGTTTTGCCCTTTTCGGCGTCGATAATCGCGCGCGGCCCCGTACCGATCTTCTCAGCCACCTTCGCGATGGTCAGGTTGCGGCGAACCCTTGCGGTTTTCAGATCGGCACCCAACTTCTTGAGCGCTTGCCCAACCGGCAGCGGGGGACTGCTCAGTAGAATGTTTCGTGCTTTCCTCATGTGCTCTTAATCGATAAAATTACCATATTTCAGGCTCTTAAAGGCACAAATCTAGACGCGCAAGCCGACACGCCGCACCTACGGCTCATTCGCCACCGCCTGGCATGTGAAGCGGGATTTCGGAATCGCGGGTAAAAAACACCTGCGATCCGCTAATAAACGAAGCTTTACCGGCGAAAGGCGATAATAAAGGATCCTTTACTTTCAATTCAGCTGGCCAAGCAGCGTCTTTTACTACCCTTCTTGATGGGCTTCGAGCCACCTCGCCCATGCCAGGATAGTTTCCCGCGATCAACCGACGAAACTCATATTCCCTGTGTCTTCAATTACCTGCCTTGTTTTATAATACTGGTGTTTATTAATAATTACCGGTATATTGAAACAACGGGAAATGCCATGCCTACCGCATCAGAAAGAGCCCTAAAGCTGGCGCAAAAATCCGGAGCAATAAGGCCCCGCGATCTCGCATCGCATGGAATCGCACCGATCTACCTGCGAAGGCTCGTTAAAGAAGGCAAGCTCACTCAGTCAGGCCGTGGCCTGTATTGTCTTCCCAATTTCAAGGTGACGGAGTTCCATT
>CAZSFB010000368.1:0-1112 GCA_964606035.1 uncultured bacterium
TTGAGCCCTGCCGGAGCGGCCTCTATAACACCTGATCCCGCCCTTCCGGAAATGGTTGGGTGCGCGCAGAGAGTGACAATACGTATGGCCCGGCAACTCGGCAAGCAGATGACCACCCGCGAACTCCGCGAGGCGTTTCTTTCTTATTTCGAATCGAAGCAGCACCGCCGGGTGCCATCCTCTTCACTCGTGCCGATGCTGGCCCCCGGAAAGACCGACGAGACGATCCTGTTCACTAACGCCGGCATGAACCAGTTCAAGCGGACCTTTCTGGGTGAGGAAAAACGGGACTACACCCGCGCGACCACCTGCCAGAAATGCGTCCGGGCCGGTGGCAAGCATAACGATCTCGAAAACGTCGGTTTCACGAAGCGGCACCATACATTTTTCGAGATGCTCGGGAATTTCTCCTTCGGCGACTACTTCAAGGAGGACGCCATCAGATTCGCCTGGGAGTTCCTAACCGTCGTGATCGGGCTGCCCAGAGAGCGTCTGTGGGTCACGATCTTCGAAAATGACGATGAGGCTGGGGATCTCTGGAAGAAACATACAGATGTGCTTCCCGGCCGCATTCTCAAGATGGGCGAGGCGGACAACTTCTGGCGCATGGGTGACACGGGCCCCTGCGGACCCTGTACAGAGATCCATATTGACCTTGGTGATGGTGACCCGATGCAGGGTGCCGGGCCGGGTTCAAAGGATGACGTCAATGAGCGTTATATCGAGCTGTGGAATCTGGTGTTCATGCAATTCAACCAAAAGCCGGATGGTACACTGGAGAAGCTCCCCAAACCGTCCGTGGATACGGGCGCAGGCCTCGAACGCATCGCAGCCGTCCTCCAGGGTGTAAACGGCAACTACGAAACCGATGCGCTGGCCGCTATCATCCGTGACGCGGAAAGAGTTACTGGCGCGAAGCTTGGCAGGAACGCCGGGCTGGACGGCTCGCTGCGCGTTTTGGCGGATCATATCCGTGCGAGCACGTTCCTGATCGCCGACGGAGTGCTCCCCTCGCGGGAGGGCCGGGGCTATGTACTCCGCCGCATCATGCGCCGGGCGATCCGGCATGGGAAGAAACCTGGTGTGGACCGCCCGTTCTTTTATGAACTGGG
>CAZSFB010000368.1:1122-3466 GCA_964606035.1 uncultured bacterium
TTTATGCGGATACCGCGGCAAAAGAGTCCTATATCAAGGACGCGATCCGCACGGAGGAGGAGTTGTTCCTGCGGACTCTCAGCCAGGGACTCGATTTGCTCCAGGGACAGCTCGCTATCCTCGATACCTACCAGGAGAAGGGCAAAAAGCGCCGTCTGGAAGGCCCTTTCGTTTTCAAGTTGTATGACACCTATGGATTCCCGCTGGATCTGACACTGACTCTGGGCCACGAGATGGGTTTCGAAGTTGACGAAGCCGGATTTGAAAAGGAGATGGAGGCCCAGCGGGAGCGTTCCCGCGATGCTGCAAAACACGTCTCGGCGGCTGCCGACGAAGTGTATCTGAAGTTCTCATCGCAGAAGACGGAATTTTTGGGCTACGCGGAATCCGAGACCACCGGGAAAGTGGTTGTGATTCTCCAGCACGGGCAGCCGGTAGAACAGGCGTCAAAAGGTGCAGATGTTGAGTTCGTCGTGGACCGGACGGTCTTTTACGGCGAAAGCGGCGGACAGGTGGGCGACAGTGGCTACGCCCGGTCAGCCGGCGTGCAGGTTCGGGTGGATGACGTGCAGAAACCGCTTGAGAACCTGTTTGTCCACCGTGGGCATGTGGAGAACGGTGTTCTGAAGGTGGGGGATACGCTGACCCTGCATATAGACCAGGTCCGCCGCCAGCGGATCCGGCGAAATCACTCGGCGACACATCTGCTTCATGCGGCACTCCGGAAGACCTTGGGGAATCATGTCGCACAGGCCGGGTCTCTTGTGGCTCCGGACAAGTTCCGGTTTGATTTCAATCACCAGAAGCGGCTGGAAGAGGGTGAGATCTCGACCATTGAGGCGCTTGTCAACGACGAGATCCGCCGCAATGAGCCGGTGGAAACCTCCGTCACGTCGCCTGAGGAGGCGGCAAAGGCTGGCGCCATGGCGCTTTTCGGTGAGAAATACGGTGACAAGGTGCGCGTGATCCGCATGGGGGAATTCTCCATGGAACTATGTGGCGGTACGCATGTCTCCCGCACCGGCGACATCGCCCTGTTCAAGATCGTGAAGGAAGAAGCCGTGGCGGGCGGTGTCCGCCGTGTGACGGCAGTGACAGGAGACGCCGCGCTGGCAGAGTTTGCACGGGCCGAGCGGACCCTTGACGAGCTGGCGGCTAAACTGAACGTGACCCCTGCGGATGTCTCCGCGCGGGTTGAAAAAATGGCCGACCGGATCAGGGAACTGGAGCGCGAGGTCGACAAGCTCAAGCGTAAGCTGGTGTCCGGTGACGGTACCCTGGACATCGGTGCGCTCATCGATCGTTCCGGCAGCGTGGCCAAGATCGTCCACCGGCTCGAAGGTGCGGATGCGGGGGCGCTCAGGGACTTCGCCGACCGTGCGAGAGAGAAACTCGGTTCTGGCGTCGTTGTTGCGGCTTCCGATAACGAGGGAAAGGTATCGCTGATCGTTGCCGCCACGGGTGACCTGAAGTCCAGGGTAAACGCCGGCGCCATCGTCAAGGAGATCGCGCCGCTTGTCGGCGGCAAGGGCGGCGGAAAGCCGGACCTCGCGCAGGCCGGTGGGACGGATCCGGGCGGCATCCCGGCGGCGCTGGAGAGGGCAAAGCAGCTGGTGGCCGCACTTTGAAGCGGCCGCGGCCCGTAGAAATTCATCTGCGGCGCTTTCCTGCCCGGCCCCCGTTGCCCATTCCGGCAGATCGGTTAAGCTCCGGCTGAATTCACCCGTTTCTGGGAATCCATGTTCCGGACAGGAGAGTTTCAGCATGGAGCTGAACGAAATCCTAAAGGCCGCGCTGGGCCAGGGCAGCTCGGATATTCATATCAAGGCCGGGCTCCCCCCCATTTTTCGTCTGAACGGCGCGCTGACGCCCTTTCGCCAGGCCCCGCGGCTCACTCCCGACATCGTCAACAAGATGGCGTTCGGGATCATGAACAATGCCCAGAAAAACAAGTTCAAGGAGTTCAACGAGTGCGACCTCGCTTACGGCGTTCCGGGTCTCGGCCGGTTCCGTGTGAACGTGTTCCAGCAGCGGGGCACCATCGGGATGGTGCTCCGGTCGATCCCGTTCAACATCCTGTCCGTTGATCAGCTGAATCTGCCTGCGGTTCTGAAAAAGGTTGCCATGTATGAGCGTGGGCTTGTACTCGTGACTGGTACGACTGGTTCGGGAAAATCCACGACACTGGCGGCCATGATTGACCACATCAACCAGAACCGTACCGCCCACATCATGACGATCGAGGACCCGATCGAGTTCCTTCACCGGGACAAGAAATCGATCATCAACCAGCGTGAAGTGGGTTTCGACACGGTGAGTTTTGCCCATGCCCTGCGATCCGCCC
>CAZSFB010000369.1:0-3454 GCA_964606035.1 uncultured bacterium
ATGTTGCCACCCGGAACCTGAACGACGTGACCCTGTTCTGGACTTCGACGCTCACGCTGAGCGGCCGGGAAGGGCAGACCGTGAAACGGCTGGCCGAAACAAGCCGCCGTGCCATGCAGGTCTCGCTGCCTGCAATGCTCACACCCGACCAGCCGGACCTGCTTTCGTTCCCGGAACAGGAGCCCAAGGTGCTGGTGGCTTCCATCGAGGGGCCGTTCGAGAGCTACTTCAAGGGCAAGGAGATTCCGAGACCGCTCAAGCTCCAGGGCGAGGCCCCGCCGGTGCCCGTGGCAGAGGATCTGATGGCGAATGCCGCCGCTACCCGCCGGGATGCGACCGAGCGCGCGCGGATTGTGGTTGCCGGCTCGGCGTTCTGGCTCACGAGCGAGGCGCTGAACATGGCGCCACAGAATCTCGGGTTTTTCCTGAACATCGTCGATTCGATGGAGATTGGCGACAAGCTGGTCGGTGTGCGTATGCGCGACGTTGGCCGGCGTCTCATCACGCGGGAGCTGTCAGAATCGGAACGGAGCTGGCTCAAGTTCTTGGGGACTTTTGCCGCGGCATTTCTCGTGGTGGGCTACGCCGGGGTACGTGCGGCCATCCGCTGGCGCGAGCGGAAAGAATATGCCGAAGCCGCCGGCTTCATGAAAAGGGACTGAGAGGCCGACATGAAGAAACTATTTGTCCTCATAGGGGTTGCGGGCCTTCTGGCCATCCTGCTCCTGGTACTGCCCAAGCAGCAGGAGCGGATCGAGAAGGGAAGCGAAACGCCGGATGTCATTCTTCCGGGTGTGAATGCACTGACGGTCAAGGTGATCCACATTGACCGCCCGAACCAGCCCCGGGTCACACTGCATATGGACGGTGCCGAATGGCGGGTGGACATCCCGGGACAGGGGACTTACCCGGCCGAAAACCGCAACATTGAGGAACTGTTCAAGCTCATGGCGGAGAGCCGCGTGGTGAAGCTGATCTCGAACAATCCGGCGAACCATGGAACGTTCGAGGTGGACGACCAGAAGGGGATTGTCTTGACGTTTCTCGCCGGCGAGGAACGCAAGATCGGTGAGGTGATTGTCGGAAAGCTTGCGTTCAATTTCCGCTCGAATTACGTGCGGCTGCGCGGAGCCTCTGAGGTTTACGAGCTGGGCGGCGAACTGCGCAGGCTCATTGACCGGGAACCCGATGCCTGGCGTGACCGCACACTGTTGCGGATCGAGCCGGCAGTTGTCGCGGAGGTCGGTTTTGAGCACCCGGGTCTTGCGAAGCCGCTTCTGGTCAAGCGCTCGGCTGACGGTCCGTGGTCATTCTCCGACCCGGAGGACCCGGACCTCGACAAGACGATCGTCCAGCCGCAGGCGATTAACAAGATCCTGAACCAGTTCGCCATCATCATCGCGAAGGATGTCTCGGACACGACTTCAGCCACGGATCTGGGGAGTTTCGGCCTGGAGCCCCCGAAGGCCGCCCTGCGCATTACGGAAGCCGATGGCAAGAAGACCATTGTCCGGTTTGGCATGGAGACCAAGGATCAGACCGTTCCCGCCATGCGGGAAGGGTCGTCAGCGATCTATTTCGTGCCCAAGTGGATCTACGAGACGCTCACTCCCACGGCCGACGCCCTGCGCGAGCCGGGGAGCCGCACTTCCCTGAACCCGGCGGAGATCAAGCCGCAGGAAGGGCAGAAGGAAGTGACCGAGCGCGTCCGGAAATCGCTGAAATAGCGGCCCCCTGTTACCCTTTCCGGTCGATTGAAGTTCCCTGGGGTTTCTGCCAGTCTGCTCCGGTTGTGCCGTACGGCCCGCAGCCATGTTCATTGGTAGTGGTGCCGGTATTGGCCGGGAGCGTGATTGAAGACGGTTCGTACTGCGGTAATTGCCCTGGCAATCTGCCTGCTGGCCTATATGGGCTGGCTGCAGCAGCATGAGCGCTCCGGAACACTTGCGGAGGCGGTTTCACCAGCCAACGTGCTGGCGGCGGATGGCACCGGGTCACCAGTCCAGACGCCCTCACGGACCGAATGGTGGGGGGTATACTTCCGGGGCGAAAAGGTGGGCTGGGGTAACCAGTCGGTTTCACCTGCACCGGACGGTGCACCGGGTCATCAGTCCCGGTCGGAGAGCTGGTTCCGGCTGAAACTGATGGATGTGACCCGCGAGGTCCGCATGGCCGAGGCGAGCCGTTTTGGGGCGGACTGGTCGCTCGAATCCATCCACTTCACGCTGAAAGCCACTGATGTGGATATGTCCCTCACTGCCAGGGTGGAACCCTCGCGTATTGCCGTGAAGATCCAGACGGGGAGTTCCGAGCAGAGTCTCGATATTGCCCGGGCTGAAGGCGACGGCCCGGTATACACGCCGTCGGCGCTTGCTCCATACCTGAAAGCCACCGGCATCCGGACGGGGGAGACGCACAGGCTCTGGGTATTTGATCCCACCACCCAGTCCCGCCAGCAGCTCGTAGCCGAGATCGGGGGCGAGGAGACCGTTGAGGCGCTTGGCACCCTGATCCCGGCCTTCCGGATCCGGACCACGATGCTGGGGCTTTCCACTGATACGTGGGTCAACCGCGACGGGGACACGATCCGTGAGGAGACCCAGGACGGCTTCGTCATTATCCGTGAGGACGAGGTATCGGCGAAAGGGGGCGTGAGCCGGAATCCATCCGATATGGCCGAGCAGCTCGCGGTGAGCATCGGGAAGCCGCTTAAGAATCAGGAACGGCTGGAAAAACTGGTCCTGAAACTTTCAGGAGCGGAGCTGGACGGGTTTGATCTGGACGGTGACCGCCAGCTGTTCAGTGGCCAGGTAATGACGGTCGTCAAGGAGCCGGTTCCTGCAGAGGCCGGATACGAACTTCCATACAGGGGTGATGACAGGGAAATCACCCGGTTCCTCCAGCCGGAGCCCATGGTGGCATCTGACCATCCGAAGATCATCGCCCGGGCGCACGAGATCCTTGGCGGAGAGAAAAATCCTCTGGTGGCTGCCCGGAAGCTTTCGGACTGGGTTTACCGGAGCGTGGACAAGCAGCCGGTCTTCTCTCTCCCGAACGCGCTGGAGGTTCTTGGGCAGCTGAAGGGCGACTGCAATGAGCACACGGTGCTGCTCACTGCGCTGGCACGGGCGGCAGGAATCCCTACCCGTCAGCAGGCGGGGCTCATGCACCTGGAGGGCAGCGGTCGGTTCTATTATCACGCCTGGGTGGCATTTTATCTGGGCGGCCGGTGGGTGCCGGCTGATGCCGTGTTCAACCAGTTTCCTGCCGACGTGGCTCATCTCAGGTTTATCAATGGCGGTGCCGACCGCCAGACGCAGATTTCACGGCTGATCGGCCGTCTCCGGCTTGAACTTGTGGAGGCCCGGTGACGGCGAGCATTGAGGTACGTGGACTGACGAAGGTCTACGACCGCTTCATGGACGAGCGCGGCGAGCCGAAGACGCTGGCCGAC
>CAZSFB010000370.1:0-3452 GCA_964606035.1 uncultured bacterium
GCATCTGTTCGCAGGCGAGGTGGCGTATGCCGGCGGCTACTACTCCTACAAGTGGGCGGAAGTGCTGGATGCGGACGCCTTCAGCAGGTTCCGCCGCGAGGGAATCTTCAATCGTGAGACCGGGATGGCTTTCCGCCGCGAACTCCTCTCCAGAGGCGACTCGGACGAACCAATGGCCCTGTTCCGCAGATTCATGGGCCGGGACCCGGATCCGAATGCACTCCTTGAGCGTTCGGGACTGCTCGCGGAGGAGGCGGTATGAGCAGTGAGCGTTTCCAGGCGGCCCGGCAAAACGATCTTGCGGTAGCTCTCATGGTAATGATCCCGCCGGTCTTTGGCGGGGAACTCGAAAACATCCCAGTGATGATCCGTACGGCCATTGCCGCAGCCGCCTTTTGGGGCGTCGCCACCGGCATCAGTCGCTACGTCAGTGCCCTCTCACTGGACCCTGACGATCCTGCACGTGGCCGCAAGGTCATGACGGCCGTCATCGCCGTGAACCTGTCGGCGGCCGTCACGTTTGTTCTTTCGGTCTTTGTCTTTATCGTGCTGCTTGCCTACGGGCTTGTCCGGATTTTGTGGGAACACCAGCGGCTGACTCCCAAATCGTGGATGGATTTTCTGGAGAAAAGGGCCCGGCCCGTGGGGCTCAAGTACCTGGACTGGCTGACAGTTCTTTCCATTCTTGGCGGCTCTCTGGCGCGATATGCCGCAGGCGTCGCGGCATCCGGGGTCCGCCCCTTCCACTGGATCGCCATCTTGGCTTTACTGGCCGTGATCGCCTACCGGTATGTCTGGACAACGGACGAGGTGGTGGACAGCATCACGAAGGCGGCAGCACGGGGCGAGACCCCGGGATACTGACCGGATTCCGGAGAGGCGGGCAGATGACAGATCTCACAGGGGTCGCAGGTTTCGGCGTGGCGGGCAATTTCGCCGGCCACCTGGTGCAGGCTGGAGAGGCATCCGACTTCGTGAATGTCCACGTGACGGATGAAAACGCCCCGAAGGGGATGTTCCCGTTCTATCTTCCGAACACCAGCGGGCACCCGCTTTCGTGCTTTCCCGTCTCCCACGACCGGATTGTGCTTCCGCCCGGCGGCGGCAATGTCCAGATCGAACCGGAGGTCGCACTCCTGTGCGATCTTTCCTATGACGGGGGACGGGTCTCCGGTGTCATGCCGCGGGCGTTTGCCGCCTATAACGATTGCTCCATCCGCAAACCCGGCGCGAGGAAAATCAGCGAGAAAAAGAACTGGGGCCCCTGTACGAAAGGCATCAGCCAGACCTGGATTTCCATTGACCGGTTCAGCCGGGGCGGCGTGATGGACCGGTTCCGCATCGCCTCCTACCTGTTCCGCTCGGGTGAACTTTACACCTACGGCATTGACAGTCCGGTGCCGGGATACAGCTACCTGTACGAGACTCTTGTTTCCTGGATGACCGGCCGCTTGAACAGTCAGGAGGACCAGGGGCCGCTCGAATGCCTGCCGGAGCTGCTGGAAAAATCCAGACACCCGGCAAAGGCGGTCATCTCCATCGGGGCGACACGTTATACGCCATTCGGTGAAAGCCACTTTTTGGAACCAGGAGACGAGTCCATTGTCGCCGTTTATGATTCCAGAGCCTACTCAACTGCCACTCTGGAAGAGCTGCTGAGGTCCGGCATCCGTGAGGCTGACGGTGTATCCATTCTCCGGCAGACCGTCGCCGCTGAATGAAGCCGTCCTGACGGCTTATTTTCTTGAATCAAGAAGGATCGTAAACGGGCCGTCATTGATGATCTCCACCGTCATCTGCGCCCCGAATCTCCCGGTCCCGCAGACAGTGCCGGAGTTCCGGCAGAGTTCCACCACCCGGTCAAACAGCGGTTCCGCCTGTTCTGGCCTGGCAGCAGCCGTGTAGGAGGGTCTCCGGCCGCCAGTGGCGTCCCCAAGAAGCGTGAACTGGGAGACAAGCAGTATCGAGCCGCCCGTGTCAGTGACGCCCAGGTTCGGCTTCCCGTGGGCGTCATTGAAAATGCGGAGCTTCAGCAGCCGGTCCGCCATCCACTCCGCATCCCGTTCAGTATCGCCCGTTTCGACTCCGACCAGCACACAAAGGCCGGGACCAGTGACGGCAACAGGCTGGCCATCAACATCAACGGATGCTCTTTGAACACGCTGGATCACCGCTCGCATGTCAACTCTTCTCCTGCCGGCCGCCCATGATCACCATTCATGATCACCACCCACGTGGCTATCCGGAACCTTTCGTGTCAGACTCGCGGACGAAGATCAATCATCCGGTTTTCACGGGGAATGCATGATCCCGAACTCTTCCATTGGCATTGGCCCAATAGATGCGCGGCAGGTGCGCGAAGCAACGGGAATCGGCCTGTACGGCCCGCTATTCCGCATTTTTTTTCTCGGTATCATCAGCGCCGGTTCCCTGATCACGTGGCTCGAGCCCGCGCAGGGCATGCAGTTCGGACCCGTGCTGACCGGATTCGGGATCGCCGCCTTTGGTGGTATTTACTATCTCGCCTGCTTCCTCGTGCGGCTCAAGGGAGGAAACCGGATCGGGACGCGGGCAGACAACTGGCTCGAATACATCCAGGCTGTCGTCGATTCCGCACTGACACTCTCCACCATCTATATTTCCGGGACCCAGACATCCAGCTGGGTCATTCTGCTCCTGACAATCACGACCTACTACATGACGACTGCCGGGCCACGATTCGGCACACTGCTCACCGGATTTCTTGTTGTTGCCTATAGTACCCTCGTGATTCTCGAAAGCCGGCAACTGATCCCCTACGCCCCCATCCACGCGACACCCATCTTCGAGTCTTATGTTTCTGTAGCCGTGGTGAACTTTGGCGCCATCGGCTCGGTTACCGGAGCGTTGCTCGTCGGCAATTTCGTCGGCCGGGTTACTTTCGCCTCGGTCCAGCGGCTTGTGGCGCGTGAGCAGCAGCTCACCCGCAAATACGATGAACTCATCCACGGCATTTCCGACATCATCTGGGAATGCGACCGGAACCGGATTTTCACGTTCGTAAGCGGCGGTATCCGGCAGGCACTGGGACATGAGCCCTCGGATCTCGTGGGCAGGGAGTTCCGGACGCTGTGCACATCGGATGACCTCCCCAGGGTTGATGAATGGCTCGCCGGGGATGGGCCGCGTTCAGGCGGAATTCTGGATTTTGGCGCGGTGGCCAAAGATCTTACGCTGCACTGGATCTCGACCACCGTTGCCCCGATCACTGGGCCGCACGGGGAGTTCGCCGGTTTCCGGGGAACCGCCCGCGATGTGACCAATGCCCGGATAGCCGAAGAACGTCTGAGCCGTTCAAGCCGCTATGAGGCGGTTGCCTCGCTGGCAAGCGGCATCGCCCATGACTTCAATAACCTGTTCAATGCCATCAACGGATTCGCGCAGCTCGAACGGCTCAGCGTCACGGCCGAGAC
>CAZSFB010000371.1:0-3442 GCA_964606035.1 uncultured bacterium
TCCTCGGATGCCTGGGCCCAGATCTCCCTTCAGGGTCCGGAGTCTGTGGCTGTTCTTTCCCGTCACACACCGGTGGACCTGCTGAAGCTGCCATACATGCACGCGGTGTTTGGTGACGTGGGTGGTCACCGGGTGCTGGTGTCACGGTCTGGTTACACGGGTGAGGATGGTTTCGAGATTTATTGTGAAAGCCGGTTCGGGCCTGCTCTGTGGGATCTTTTGCTCGCTGACCCGAAGGTGAAGCCGGCGGGTCTCGGTGCGCGCGACACGCTCCGGCTGGAGATGAAATATCCGTTGCATGGAAATGACATCACCCCGGCCGACACCCCCCTTGAGGCAGGGCTCGGCTGGGCTGTGAAGTTCACGCATGATTTTATCGGACGCCCTGCGCTTGAGGCGCAAAAGGCCGCTGGTATTACTCGCCGTCTCGTGGGATTTGTCCTGAAGGGAAACGGCATTCCCCGGTCCCACTATAAGGTCCGGACCTATCTTGGCGAGGCAGGGGAAGTCCGTAGTGGCACCAAGACTCCCACTGCGGACAAGCCCATAGGACTCTGTTATCTTCCCGTGTCGCAGGCGGCGCCGGGGGCTGCTTTCGAAATCGAGATCCGCGGCCAGTGGACAGCGGCAGAGGTGGTGCCGACGCCGTTTGTGAAACCGCATACCGTCGCGTCGGGCTGATCCGGAACCCTGACGGCAGACTCCGCTGACAGAAAGGCCCATCTTGATCCAGGAAATTGCCGCAAAGCTGGGGGAGCGAAAAGAACAGGTAGTCCGCTGGTGGACCAATCGATCTGCAGGTGTGCCGGAGCCGATCACCGTCAGCATGGATATCCGCCACTCGGGGCCGAAGATCGCGCCGGTGGACATCAACTGTTTTCCTGCGGGTTTTTCCCTCCTCTGCAAGGAAGATTTCGATATGGGGGTCCGGGCCTTCCGGGAGACCCTTTCCCGCCGGCTACCTGGAGCGAAGACCCTGGCGCTTGTTCCGGAGTTCCATACGGTCAATGTGGGATATATCGAGAACCTCTTCGCATTACAGACCATGCTCAGGATGGCGGGCTACGAAACCACCATTGTCAGTCTTCATCCCGAACAGACAGTTTCCCGCGTTCCGGTGGACTTGCCAGAGGGCAAGCAGCTGGTTCTTGAAAAAGGGCGCATCGAGAACGGAAAACTAGTAAGTGAATCCGGCACGGCCGATGCCGTGATCCTGAACCACGACCTCATGGGCGGGCCGCCCCCGGAACTGCTACAGACCTCGCAACCCGTGCTTCCGAAAATCGGCCTCGGATGGCATCGCAGGTCCAAATACCGTTCCTTTGAGATCTACAACGGACTTGCCAGCGAGTTCGCCGATACGATCGGTGTCGATCCGTTTGTGCTGACGGTCGAAACCCGCATCGTGACCGGCGTGAACTTCCTGACCGGGGAAAAACTGGACTCCCTGTCTGCAGGTGTTGATGCGCTGGTGGCAGATCTGAAGTCTCTCTACGCGGCGAAACCGACCGGTTATGACCCTTATGTTGTGGTGAAATCGGACGCCGGCACCTATGGCATGAGCGTGATGGAAGCGGAAAGTGGCGAGGAACTGCTCCGGCTTAACCGCAAGCAGCGGAACTCAATGCACGTCACCAAGGGGAAGGCTCCTGTTTCAGCAGTCATCCTGCAGGAAGGCATTCCCACCGCTGACCGGCTGAACGAGTTTGTTATTGAACCAGTGCTCTACCGCATCGGCCACAAGTCGATTGGCGCGTTTTTCCGGAGTCACGGAACCAAAAGCGAGCGGCAGAACCTGAACGCTAGGGGAGCCCAGTTCCAGAAAATCTGTCTCGAACCGCTCACAAGCGGCGAGTATGTCTCTGCGACGCCGATTCTTACCCCCGACAGTCTTTCTGTCCTCGACTGGATCGGGAATCTGGCCACGCTGACGGTCGGTCTCGAAGAAAAAGAACTCAACACCTGAGCTGGACGCATGGTGGTACCGCGGATTTTTCGGCGGAAGTCCTCGAATATGGCCTTTTAACTTTTCCGTTCACGAGACTGTTACATCAGCGCGAAAGATTGGTTGCCTCCGGATTCCATCATGCAGGGGCCGGAAAGGTCCTCCAGCAGGCCACGGTGAGGCAGCCATGCTCAGTGAACTCAGAACAGTTGTGGATCCGGCGTCGGAACCGGTCCGGGAAGCGGCCGAAGCCACCGCCCCGCATCACCAGCTCCGGAACCTCATCGTCTCGCAGGCGCATGTTGCGCCGACGGTTCCACTGAATAATGTGGTCGATTTCTTCGCGAGCAATACCGACAAGGACTCCGTGGCGGTCATTGATACCGGAAACGTGTTTCTTGGCCTGATTCAGAAAGGCCAGCTCATGGGCCATGTGGGGTCGAAATATGGTTATGCGCTCTATGAACGGCGGCCCATCACGTTGCTCATCGATACCGAAGCAGTCGTGTTGCCGGGCACAACGGCGATTCCCCGGGTGGTCGAGCGGGTGGTGAACCGGGCATCCCAGCGTGTCTACGACGACATCGCGGTCGTGGGACCGGGCCGGCAGTTTGAAGGCATTGTCAGCGTGAAGGATCTTATCCTTCACCAGTCCCGGGAAATCTCCGAGCAGCTGGAGGTGATCCAGAAAAAGGACCAGCTGATCAGTGACGTGATGAACCGGAACCAGGAACTGGCGTTGGCATCACGGATGAAGACGGAGTTTCTTACGAACATGAGCCACGAGCTACGGACACCGCTCGTGTCCATTATCGGGTTCACCGATCTCGTCCGCTCGCAGTCGGAAGGGATGCTTCCCGGAATCCATCTTGCAAATCTCGACCGGGTACTTTCCAGCAGCCGCGACCTTCTTGATCTCATCAACAACCTTCTTGATCTCTCGAAGGTTGAGGCCGGCCGCATGAACATCGAGGTAGAACCGGTCCGTCTGAATGAGCTGGTAGGTGAACTCACGGAGCGGCTGTCGGTGCTCGCCGCCGACCGGGACCTTGAGCTCCGGAGTGCCGTTCCGGAAAACCTTGAACTGATGACCGACCGGGTGAAGCTTCGCCAGGTGCTCCTGAACCTGATGTCGAACGCCGTGAAGTTCACCGAGAAAGGGAGCATTTCGGTCGAGGTGGACGAGGACGGACCCTATGTCGCCATTGACGTGATCGATACCGGGATCGGAATCCGGAAAGAAGACCTTTCGCGTCTTCTCCAGAGGTTCGAGCAACTCGACACCGGCCGGACCAAGCGATTCCAGGGCAGCGGCCTGGGGCTCGCAATATCACGCGAGCTGGCACAGCTGCTGGGTGGTGATATCACGGTTGATAGCGAATTCGGGCAGGGAAGCCGGTTCCGGGTAACCGTCCTGAAACAGCTTGATCCTGCGGCGATGCAGCGGCCGCACGGACTTTCCACGAACTGAAGAAAGAGGAGACACCTTCGATGAAT
>CAZSFB010000372.1:0-3428 GCA_964606035.1 uncultured bacterium
ATGGTGACGGTAAGGGCGATGAAGGAAAACGTTCGCATGGATGCACCTCCACAGGGGTTCCCTCTCAAGAACCGCTTCCCGCTGGTGTGCATCCGGAACTGCCCCGCCGGGTCCTTCGGCCCGGCAGCGCGGATACCTCCATGTTCATTATGGATTGGCCCCGGCCCGCCGGTAAGGCGCAGTGCGGCAATCGGAATCCCATTTCACGGACGGTTCATAAATCGTTCATCTGGCACTGGCCGGGGCGGCCTTCGGGGTCGTATGCTCCGGCTGGAATGAATCCCGGACGTTCAGTGAAGCTGGTGGCCGCCCTTTTGGCGGGGCTTTTGCTCGCCGCCTGTGACTGGGTTCCCACATGGGGCGAGGAGCCCGGCGCCAAGCCCAAATACGATCCGGTGGATATCCTGATCATGGCGAAGGTAGCCGACCTGCGGAGCACCGAGCCAGAGATCCACAAGCAGGCGACGAAAACCCTGGTCGAGACCGGCGCGCGGGCGGTGCCGAGAATCATCCCGCTGCTTACGGAAGAGAATGCCGTGATCCGCAGCCGCGCGGCGGACGTGCTCGGACTGATCGGGCCTGGCGCAAAGGAGGCGGTTCCGGCGCTTGTCGAGCGGCTGCAAGCCCGTAACGAGCGGGATATGGAGGCGGTTCTGAAGGCGATCCGGGGGATCGGTCCCGGAGCCGGCGAAGCGGTGCCGGCGCTGGAAACCCTGATCCGCGACCGCTCAAGCCGCAAGGAGCACCGCCGGCTCGCCGGAAAGGCGATCATCAGGATCGGCGCGGCAGCCGTCCCGGCGCTTCTCCAGACCCTTTCCGACCCTGACCCCGGTTACCGGCTGGGTGCAGTGCGGGCACTGGCGAAGATGGGTGCTCCGGCGGAACCAGCCCGGGAGAAAATTCTCGCCCTGAAAGGCGATCCCGACGACAAAGTGAAGTTCTGGGCGCGCAAGGCGATTGAATCCCTCGACCAGGCCCGGCTCCAGGGGGCGCAGGCGAAAGCCGCCGTTACCGACGATTCGTCTGACGAGGACGAGACGGACGAGCACTGAGGCTCCTTTCGTGAAAAGCGAGGATGTTCGTAATCTTTCCATTCTGGCCGCTGCGCTCACGCCGGTGTGGGCGGTGTTTCTGTACGCCGGGACCATGTTTTTCACGGCTCGCTGGAGCGGGTGGTCCAGTCTGGCAATGAGATACGCCACGGGCCGCGAACCTGAAGGGAAGAAGTTCTCCTGGCAGAGCCTCGGGGTCTCGAAGTGGGGTGGCTACAACAATGCTGTCTATTTCCTTGTCTCAGACAAGGGGCTTTTCCTCCGGCTCAACAAGCCGTTTGGTGCGTTCCACCCGCCACTGCTCCTTCCTTGGAAGGATCTGAAGTGGCTCGGGGAAGGCCGCATCTTCGGGCTGGAATATGTCGAGGTGGCGGTGCCGCTGAAAAGCGGGCGGAATGTATGGCGTCTGCCGAAGAAGGTGGCTGATGCCGCCCGTGCGAAGGGATGGCTTTAGATGCCTGGCCGCGGGGAAAACGCCTACTTCCGGCCGAGCAGCCGGTTCACTTCTTCCGCGAACTGGCGCGGGTCGTCGAACTCGCGGTAGACGCTGGCGAACCGGAGGTAGGCGATGGGATCGAGCGACTGGAGCTCGTGAATGAGCGCCTCGCCGATGTCGCGGGAGCTGACTTCTCTCGGGTTTTTCTCGAACAACCGTTCCTCGACGCGCCGGATGGCGTCCTCGATCTGCTGCTCGGAGACGGGCCGTTTCTCGCAGGCGCGGCGCAGTCCCACAAGCAGCTTGTGACGGTCCCAGGGTTCCCGGCGGCCGTCCTTCTTCACGACCTGTGGCAGAAGTTCCTCGACGGTCTCGTAGGTGGTGAACCGCTCGCCGCAAGACTTGCACTCGCGGCGGCGGCGGATCTGCCGCTGGTCGGGTGTCTCCCGGGAGTCCACGACACCGGTGTCGGGGTGGCCGCAGAAGGGGCACTTCACGCCGGAGCCTCCTCCTCTATTCCCCGGCCTTGTGGGTGAGGCCGGGGGTGAAGGCCGGGACGCCGTTGTTTTCCTTTGCCACGGGAGCCGCGCCGCGGACTTCCTTCGGAACGTACTGGATCATCTGGAGCCCGCACTCGGCGGCGAGCTCGTCTGCGAGCGGGTCATCGTAGAACTCCTCATAGTAGACGCGTACGATTCCGGCGTTGATGAGCATTTTCGTGCAGATGATACAGGGTTTTGTGGTGCAGTAGACCTCGGCCCCCGCGATGGCGACACCGTGGTAGGCCGCCTGGATGATGGCGTTCTGCTCGGCATGCAGTCCCCGGCAGAGCTCGTGGCGCTCACCCGACGGAACGCCGAGCCGTTCACGCAGGCAACCCACCTCCGCCGCGTGGGCGGCGCCGCGGGGCTGGCCGTTGTAGCCCGTGGCGAGCACCTGCTTGTCCTTGACGATCACCGCCCCCACCGCGCGCCGGATGCAGGTCGAGCGGTTTTTCACCACATGGACCATGTCCATGAAGTATTCGTCCCATTCGGGCCGGGCGTGTGTGTTGCGGAGCTTCGTGTCCATGTTTCTCAGGCGGCCGGGTAAAGCGGAAACCGCGCTGCCAGTTCCCGAACGGAGGCGCGGATCCGGGCAAGCTTCGCATCATCCTTCGTGGACTCGATCACGTCGGCGATCCATCCGGCGATGGTCTCCATTTCCGGCTCCTTCATGCCGCGGGTGGTGAGTGCGGCCGTGCCGACGCGTACCCCCGAGGTGACAAAAGGCGAGCGTTTCTCATAGGGGACCGTGTTCTTGTTGACCGTAATGCCTGCATGTCCCAGTGCGTCTTCGACCTCCTTGCCAGTCACGTCCCGTTTCGAGAGGTCAATGAGCAGCAGGTGGTTGTCGGTGCCACCGGACACGAGGTCGATGCCCCGGGCGAGGAGAATCTTCGCCAGTGCCTGGCAGTTGCGGATGATCTGCTTCGCGTAGTCCGTGAATGACGGATCGAGCGCCTCGCGGAAGGCCACAGCCTTGCCGGCAATGACGTGCATGAGCGGGCCGCCCTGGTTTCCAGGGAATACCTTGGAGTTGATCTTTTTCGCGATGGCCTCGTCATTGGTGAGAATGATCCCGCCGCGGGGTCCCCGGAGCGTCTTGTGGGTGGTGCTCGTCACTACGTGGCAGTGGGGGAAGGGGTGCGGGTGCTGGCCCGTCACCACGAGCCCTGCAATGTGGGCCACGTCGGCAAGCAGGTATGCCCCCACCTCGTCGGCGATCTCGCGGAACTTCTGGAAATCAATGATGCGGGCATAGGCCGACGCCCCGGCGATGATGAGCTTCGGCTTGTGTTCGATGGCCGCCTTGCGGATCATGCCGTAGTCGAGCCGCTGGGTCTCCGGGTTCAGCTGGTAGGAGACGACCTTATAGAGCGAGCCGGAGAAGTTCACCGG
>CAZSFB010000373.1:0-3427 GCA_964606035.1 uncultured bacterium
CACCGTCTGTCCGCGAGTTTACTGACCGACTGGTCGGGCTCCATGACGAATCTCAGTTTTGATCAAACACGATAAATTAAAATGCTTCCTGTTTACCGGCGAAAATCAGAGGCTGATCCTTCAAAAAGGGCTATTTCCCGCAGAATTGGCCGAAATATGGCGATGAAGGGGTTGCCAGAATGGGTGTTTGTCCGCATAGTGACCCGGCGTTTGCTGGCTGCAAGCCGGTCCTGCTGCTTGGTATTGAGGTCTCATGATCGAATCAGTCCCATTTTTCAGGTTTGAGGGTGAACATAGGACCCCCCTGTTCCAGATATTGCTGGAAGGAGGGGATCTGTATGCGGTGGGGAACTCGCTGGGGGATGCCGCCCTGATTCTTTCCAGCCCTGTCGTCGTCGGCGAGCGGAAGATAGACCCCAAGGAAAAACCGATTGATTTTTTCCGTGCGCTTCCGATGGCCTATGGACGCGACCCGCTGACTGCGGGTGAGCCCATAAAGGTCGAGGGTACGCTGGTCCAGCAATTGAAATCGCGTCCTGCGCTGGTGGCTTATCTCAACCCGCTGGAGTGGATCGCGTTTGATGCCGGCCAGATCGTGAATGCCGCCGGGGCGACATTGAAACTTGAGGTAGTTCGCAGGATCGAGTCTGGTGACGAAGAAGGCTGGAGCCAGCTGATCCGGCTATCCTTGCTCCTGCGGCTGTTAGGCGGATCATTGCCGGCACCGATACCGGAGGAGATATCCCGGGAGTTTTTCTCGGTCCTTGTCCGGTTCCGGCGTGAATATGAGAACTGGAAGCCGCTTTACAAGCGGCCGGAAAACTGGACGAAAGTAGTGATAGGGAACCTTTCCCTGCCACATGTGAAAGAGATGGGCTTGTGGGAAAAGACCGGTCTCAGGTTTTATCCGTCCGTCGAACCCAGGAAATTCGGCTTTGCCCAGGGATGGATGTCGCCGGCGGGCGAACCAGGAGTACCTGACCGGACGGCAGTTCTGGTAACCGAACTGGACCGCTTCAGTCTTCTTAGGAAGACCGTCGTCGACTTTGGGCAAATCACGGCGGATCTTTTTGTGGTGAATACCTACGAGCGGTCCGCAAAATATCCGGAAGCCTTCGACAATTTCCGGCAGATTATTACGGAATTGCCGGAAAAACGGCGACCGAAATCCCCAGTGCTCGTCATTGTGGGACCGCTTCCCTCCGAACTGACCTCACCATGGGCAGAGTTCCGTTGGGAGCCGGAGACCGGAAAGTTTAACCGGACAATCTGGGATATCTGAGTCTGTAGCGAAGGAGAGCGATAACAATGAAAGGTGTGCACCTCGTTGCCATTGCCGGACTTGCAGGACTCATTGCCTGCCAGGACCGTGCGGAAGTGAAAAACCTGGGTGAAGTCCAGTCAGCAGGTAAGGTTCCGAGCGGGGCAACTGGAGGAGTGATCCGTGGTACCATTGATGTTGCTCCGGAATTTAAAGCCTCGCTGAAATCCACGGACGTTCTTTATGTATTTGCCCGGGCAGGTGATAGTGGCCCGCCAGTGGCAGTGAAGCGGTACCTTCCGGGCGAATTCAGTTTTCCGCTTTCCTATGACCTGTCTGCCGCAGACATGATGATCCGCCAGCCCGGCCTGGTATTTACCGGCGAGATGAAGGTTTTCGCCCGGATTTCCCGTTCCGGGGACGCCATGGGCGCCCCCGGGGATCTGGAAGGCTACTATCCCGGTGGGATGGTTGCCCCGCCGGCTTCCAGTGTCGACTTCAGTATCGCTACCGAGCGGATGTAGCCAGTATTCAGGCTGGACATTTTCTCGCGGGAACTATTTGTTCATGTCCGCTTGTCTCGCCTTGTTTGCGGATTAGTTTGTCCGGCTCGGATGCTGGATCTTTCCTCCCTGAATCCTGAACAGAGGCTGGCGGTTGAAACAACCGAAGGGCCGCTTCTGGTCCTTGCAGGTGCGGGCTCCGGAAAAACCCGGGTTATCACGTTCCGGATCGCCTTCCTTCTTCAGAAGGGAATTGATCCGAAACGTATTCTCGGTGTGACCTTCACCAACAAATCTGCCCGGGAGATGCGCGACCGGCTTGAGCGAATGGTAGGAAGGGAGCTGGCACAGAAAGTCACCCTTTCGACCTTTCATGCGCTCGGGGCACGGCTTTTGCGGGATCACGGAAAGCCGCTCGGTCTCAGACGCGATTTCGGGATTGCTGACGTGGGGGATCAGTGTGACGTGCTCCGGGCACTCATTCGTGCGCACGGCCTGGATCATCGCAAGTGGGATATTTTTGAGATTTCCGGCCGGATCAGCCGCTGGAAGGGTGCGGGGCTCGCGCCGGATACGGTCCCGAGGATCATTTCCGAGTACGACCGGGCGGCCTTTGAACTCTGGGAACCTTACGACGAAGCCCTCCGTGCCCAGGAGATGGTGGATTTTGAGGATCTCCTGATTCTCCCTATCCGCCTTCTGGGGGATGCAGAGGCCGGTACGAAGCTCCGGGAAAAGTACGACTATGTCATGGTGGATGAGTACCAGGACACCAATGGCGGACAGTTCAGGCTGCTCAAGGGGCTTGTGGAACGGACCAGTAACTGCTGTGTCGTGGGGGATGATGACCAGTCAATCTATGGATGGCGCGGAGCCGAAGTCACCCATATCCTGTCATTTGAACGCCACTTCCCGTCAGCAAAGGTGATCCGTCTGGAGGCAAACTACCGCTCCACAAAAAACATACTGGACGCGGCCAATTCGGTGATCGGAAAGCTGTCCGACCGGCACAAGAAACAGCTTCGTACGACAAGGGGAGCAGGTGTCCCGGTTGAAATCCTGGAATTTGAAACACCGGAAGCGGAAGCTGACCAGATCGCTACGGAAATCTCGCGGGCAGCGGCAAAAGGTACCCCTCTTCATGAGATCGCGGTGCTCTACCGGACGAACCAGCAGTCCCGGCCGCTGGAACAGTCGCTGCGCCTTTCAAAGATTCCATACCGGGTACTCGGAGGGGACAGCTTCTTCGAACGGCGGGAGGTCAAGGATGCGCTTGGCTACCTGAAATGTGCATTGAAATCCCGGGACAACCTGTCGTTTCTCCGGGTGGTGAACTACCCCGCCCGGGGCCTGGGGAAAGCCACTCTCGACCTGGTAAAGCGGGCGGCATCGGAAGCAGGCTGCTCCTATCAGGAAGCCGCCCGGGATCTGATCGGCTCAGGGCAGCTTCCTGCCGCCCAGACAGCGTCACTCGGGGCGTTCTTCGGCTTGCTGGATGAAGCTCGCCAGATGTTTGAAAACCGGGCAACACCATCGGCGGTTCTGGATCGTCTCGTTGAACGGTCAGGACTCCGGGCCGAAATTGACCGGGAATACAAGGATCCTGCACAGCGTCAGGTTCGGCAGAACATCCTGAACGAACTTGTGCAATCGATGCCATCGG
>CAZSFB010000374.1:0-3414 GCA_964606035.1 uncultured bacterium
TCGATCTTGGAGTTGTGGCGCGGGTCCACCGGCAGGGACCGCTTGAACAGGACGTGGCGGATCTGTGCGGTGACCGGATTGCTGGCGGCGATTTTCAACAGTTCCCGGCGGATTTCCGGAATCTCCCGGGAACTCACCCCCGGTTTCAGTTCGACACAGATCACAGGTATTTCGGTCGCACTGCCGGCAGTTCCGGCCGCCACCCCCACGAGTCCGCTCCGGCGGACCTTCGGATGCGCGTCGAAAACCGGCTCGCACTGCAGTGAAAAGAGCGGGCCACCGGCCGCCTTCACCCGCTGGCTGACGCGGCCGCAGTACCAGAGGCGGCCATCCGTATCGAGATATCCGGCGTCACCGACCCGGTGCCACACGGTACCGTCACCGGTCCTGATCTTGTTCTTCCGGGTGCTCACGGGGTCCCGGTAGTATTCCGGGCTCACGTGGGGACCGCGGATGATGATCTCGCCGGTCTTTCCTGCCGGAAGGGCTTCCGCCTGGTCCATGGTTTCAATCGTGCCGTCGGACATGCGGACGATGCGCACTTCGATATTCGTGAGCGGCCGCCCGACACAGAGCCCCTCGCCCGTGAGTGTGCGGGGCCAGGTGGTAGAGAGAGTCTCCTGCCCGGACATCTCCGTGGAGGGCAGTGCCTCGGTGGAGCCGTAGTTCGACCAGATGTCCCCGTCCGGGCCGAGCATCTCCAGTATGGGCCGGATGATGGACGCCATGATGGGGGCTCCGCCGCCGATCACCCGCCGGAGCGTGGGGGTCCTGATGCCATGCTGAAGGGCATGGCTTGCCAGGTTCTGCAGAAGGACCGGCGAGGCGAACAGCGACTTCACCCCGCAGTCGTTGATGACCTCAAGGAGATCCTTCGGACTGGCGGTGGCGGGGCTCTGCATGGCGAAGTTGATGGGCGGGACGACCACCGTGCCGCCGGCGCTCAGCGGGATGGTGAAAAAGGCGGGAAAGACCGCCATGTCCACCGGGATGCCGCCGTCCGAGGAAAACCGCCAGCTCTCATGGGCGGTCCGGAACACGTTGCAGTAGTTTTTGTGCAGGTAAAGCGACGGTTTCGCGGGGCCGGTGCTCCCGGTCGTGTACATGATCGCCACCGGATCGTCCGGGCGGGCGTTGGGTGGCGGAGGGTTCTCCGGGGCCTTTTCACGGAGCGAGCGGAGGCTGCGGGTGCCCGGCATCGGCGGCCCGCCCACCGTGATGACCTTCCGCAGGGTCCGGGAGCCCCATCCGAAGAAGAGGCGGCCCAGATGGGCCACGGGAATCCCGACAAAGGCCTCGGGGCTGATCCGGCCCAGCCGTTCGGCGACGTTCCGGTAACCTACCGACGGATCAATCCAGACGCTCATGGCCCCCACGCGGGTGAGCGCGAGGGCGGCCACGCAGGCCTCGTAGCTGGGTGGTGCCATGAAGACCGTGCGGGTGCCTTCGCGGATGCCGATTTTCCTGAGGCCAGGGGCCACGGACTCGGCATATTCCGAGAGCTCCCGGTAGGTGTACCGGCGGTATGTGCGCCGCCCGGAGAGGTCGCGGCCGGCCGGTTCAATGACGGCAATCCGTTCCGGGTCCTTCCGGGCGACCTCAAGGGCGACCGCGGCCAGATTGAAAATGTCGTCTTTCAGGAAGGTCATCGGCTGGCTCCTGCCGGTCTGGCCGGTTTGCCCGCACCGGGGGCGGCTCGCCCGTGTGCAGAGAGAAACTCTCCGATGATCGCAGCGACTTCCTCCGGCTTTTCGAGCATGGGGAGGTGTCCGCAGCCCTTCAGCCACTCGGCGCGCCGGGGGCGGAGCGTTTCGTTGAGCTTTCTCCCCGCCCGGGCGGAGAGCACGAGATTGTCGGTGCCCCAGATCGTGCAGACCGGCGGAAAGCCAGGGCCGGGCACGAACCGGTCCGCATCGCCGTAGGTGGCGAGATCATCGACGACCGCCAGCAGCGAGCGGAGCTGGCCCTCGCTCGCATAGCAGGCGTTCAGTTCGGGCATTTTACCGAGCCCCTGGGCGCGGCCCACGGGGCCCAGCTGGAAGTTCACGGCCTGGCCCGTCGTCCACTGCGGCAGGCGCAGGCGGGCGAGCTGCCCATAGAGCGGGGCGGCAAAGCGGGGGAGCCGCTTCGGGAACAGGTAGGTGACGCCGAGCCACCCGGCGGAGAAGGTCGCCTCGGTGAGCGGGTTCACGAGCACGAGCGCGCGCACGTCCTCCGGGCGTTTCATGGCGAACCGGAGCGACATGGCGCTCCCCATGCAGTTGCCGAGCAGCACCACCGGCGAGAGCCCGAGGGCATCCACGAAATCGCCGGTCATGGCGGCGTAGTTGTCCAGCGTATAGCCGGTGCCGGGCTTGGCCGAGGCGCCGTAGCCGGGAAGGTCGAGGGCGAAGAACTCGAATTGCGATGCAAGGCGGGCGGTGACCTCGCGCCAGATCACGTGCGAGGTGCCGCCGTTGTGCAGGCAGACGACCGGGCTGCCGGTTCCGGTCCGGGTGTATCGCACCGGCAGTCCGCGAAAATCGAAGGTCTCCATATCGTGCCGTCTCCTGATGCCCGCAGGGCCACTGCCGGGGACAGGGAGGATACTAACAGTCATAAACATTATTGTCTATAACTATTTTTCCGGAATGGCGGGTTCACCCAACTGGCGGTAATTGCTTGGCTTTCAGGGCCCGGATTCCGTGACGACGGAGGGGTGCTTTCGACGGTCCGGGACGCCGGCAGTCTCGCCAGGCGGCCGCCGGGCGGTTACTGTGTGAGGAGAGATGGCACGGGCAAAAACCACAAAACGTGCGCTGCCGCGCGGCCCGCACGGACTTTCCCGGCAGGAGGTCGAGCAGTCCCAGCGGGCGCGGCTGCTCCTGGCAATGGTCGATGCGGTGGCGGAGAAGGGCTACGCGGAGACCTCGGTGGCGGACGTGCTCGAACGGTCGGGGGTCTCCCGCGCTACCTTCTACACGCTGTTCAACGACAAGGAAGACTGCTTCCGGGCGGCCTACGAGACCGCCGCCGGGCAGATCGCCACGATGATGGCGAATGGCCTCCGTACGCAGATGCCGGCGGCGCCGGAATCCGGCGTCCGGCGCGATCCGCTGGCGGTCCTGGACCGCGTGCTCACCGTTTACCTGGATTCGCTCGCCAGCCACCCCTCGCTCGCCCGCACGTTTCTCGTCGAGGTGTACGCCGCCGGGCCGAAGGCCATCGAGCAGCGGCGAAAATCGATGGAGACGTTCGTGGATCTGCTCATGGTGGCGCTGAAAGACCAGCGCGGACTGTTCGGCGAGGGGCCGGACCGCCGGTTTGCGGTCACGCTGCTCGTGAACGCCGTGAGTTCGCTGGTGACCAACCTCGCGGGCGCGGGCGAGTTCGGCCAGCTCCGCGAGCTGAAGGAGCCGCTCATGCGGCTGGCGA
>CAZSFB010000375.1:0-3410 GCA_964606035.1 uncultured bacterium
GCAGAAACCGCCAGGATCCCGGTGGTTGCCCTGACGCTTGATGAGGATGAGGAAACTCTTGCCCTGCATGAGGGGTTCGATGACTACATCCGGTGGGCCTCAGATACACCGAGGCATCTGGAACACCGGCTTGAACTGCTGTATCACCGGCAGACCCGCCTCTAGACCTTAAACAGGGTATGCCAGACGAAAACGAACCCCGTGTCTCCCGGGAAGAGACACAGGGCCGCCTTACCGTCATATTCTGCAGTCAGCTCAGATCAAAGCGCGTCGGACCCGGTTTCACCCGTACGTATACGAAGCACGGAATCTATTGCTGAAACGAAAATCTTGCCATCACCCACCTTGCCGGTATTAGCGGCATTGCGGATTGAATCAATTACCTTGTCTGCCATCCCATCGTCGACGATAATTTCAATCTTCGTCTTTGGAAGGAATTCCACGACATATTCCGCACCGCGATAGATTTCAGTATGCCCCTTCTGTCGGCCGAACCCCTTCACCTCGGTCACGGTCATCCCCTGGACGCCGATCTCCCGGAGCTTATCCTTCACGTCATCCAGCTTATGGGGTTTAATGATTGCTTCGATCTTCTTCATTCCTTCGCTCCTTCGGTGAGACCGGCGCAGGGGGCACCAGGCTCTCGTTGTCAGTATTATCCGGACTGTACCGGGATGCCATGTTCAGAAGTTATATCCCACTTCTTCATGCTGGCTGATGTCAAGCCCCTGAAGTTCCCCTTCGTCCTCCACCCGGAGGCCGATGAGGATGTCTACAACCTTGGCAATCACATAAGTCAGTACGCCTGCAAACACTATGGTGAAGCCGACGGCGACCAGCTGTTTTACCAGAGGTTCAAAACCACCTCCATACAAGAGGCCATCCTTGCCCCCGGAGTTTACAGCCACGGTGGCAAATACACCTGTCAGCAATGCACCAAGTGCGCCACCGGCACCATGAACACCCAGAACATCGAGAGAATCATCAAATTTGGCCTTCGCACGGAATGAAACGGCTGTAAAACACGCCACTCCTCCAATCAGTCCCATCGCAATAGCCCCCATCGGACTAACGAATCCGCAGGCAGGGGTAATTACCACCAGCCCGGCCACAGCCCCTGAAATAAAGCCGAGCGTTGTCGGTTTGCCCCGCTTGAACCACTCCCAGAGGGTCCAACTGGTGGCTGCCGCCGCAGCACCCAGATTGGTTGTCACAAATGCATTCGCGGCAACTTCGTTGACCCCCAGAGCGCTTCCAGCATTAAAACCAAACCAGCCGAACCAGAGCATTCCAGTGCCAAGGACTGAAAGGGGTAAATTATGCGGTAAAATCGCCTCTTTGGGGTATTCACGGCGGCTTCCAAGCATCCACGCCAGCACAAATGCAGCCGTTGCCGCACTGACGTGAACGACCGTTCCCCCTGCGAAATCAAGCGCCCCATCCTGGAAGAGCCAACCCTCTGGAGCCCACACCATGTGACAGAGAGGGGCGTACACGATCAATGACCAGAGTATTAGAATGACTAGATACGCTGAAAAGCGCACCCGCTCGACAATGGCTCCGGAGAAGAGAGCCGGAGTAATCACGAAAAACATACCCTGAAACACCATAAAGGCAGAAAAAGGGATGGTCGCAGCATTGGGACCCGGTGCTCCCCCAACTCCCTGAAGCCCGACGTAGGAGAAATCACCAACAAACAGGTTTCCAGGTCCGAAGGCGAGGGAAAATCCGATCACCGCCCAAACGATTGCCAGTACACCCATGGCCACAAAACTCTGCATGAGGGTTGCCAGAATGTTCTTTTTGCGAACCATGCCCCCATAGAAAAGCGCTAGACCTGGCGTCATAAACAGCACAAGTGCCGCACAAATGAGCACCCATGCGGTATCCGCCTTGTCGATTGACGCGACCGTTTCTTCAGCTCTGACCACCTCCGGCAAGAGCCCCGCCAACAGACAACTTGTTGAAATAACAGTAAAAAGAGCCCCCCGCGCGGGAACCCCGTGCTTTTTGGTTTCCACCTTGAATCCTCTAGAACAATTTGTAGGTCCCATTCGGGATCAACGAGCCCGTCCAATGAAAAGCAAAGGCGAGGCCGTTTGCGAAAGGCTTGCCCGAAGATTTCGCCTATTAGGACATGATACTGCCGAGGGAGTAGTATCCGGTGCCAACAATGACGAGCGACCAGAAGACCTTTTGCCCCCGGGCATCAGCAATATCGGCGAACATTTTCGTCTGGCTTTCGGGACTCATCATCGTGGCGGCAGGTATCGCCCTGGCATTTCTCAGTCGAGTCTCTTACCCATCCCTGAAATCCAGAATAGATCTACTGGCGGCAGATGGACATTCCAGCTTCTTTACGGAGACCTATTGGCAGGATCTCGGCACAAGGCTTTTCACAGCCGCCATTATTACCACTGCCTGCGGAGGCACAATCCTTTTTCTCAGCCCGAAACTGGCCGATCATCTCTCTCAGCTTACGGCTGACCTGAAAGATCTTGTTGAAGCGCAATACCACCGGATTCGCACCGGCCTTCAAACACCGGACGGATTCCTGACCGCACTGGCACTGTTTCTTCTTACAGGGGCCGGAACTCTGATCCGATGGCATTACTCCGGAATACCTGTCCGAATGGACGAGGCTTTTACCTATACCAATTTCGTTTCAAAGCCCCTTTATGTAGCCCTGAGCTTCTATGAGCAACCAAACAACCATTTATTCCATACAATGCTGGCATGGATATCTATTCGCCTCCTCGGGGACACAGAATGGTCGCTGAGGCTTCCTGCCCTGCTCGCCGGGACAGCCGCCATTCCAATGGCGTATGCTACCGGTGCGATACTTTTCAATCGAACAGCTGGAATCATGGCCGCTGGAATCATGGCCGTGGCACCCGAAGCAATAAGCTACTCCGCCAATGCGAGGGGCTACTCCCTGCTTGGTCTTTTTACACTGTTCCTCGCAGCGTTAGCCCCGGCGCTCGTCGTCAAGCCACGGCCAACCCACTGGGCGTTTTTTGTGATTGTCTCTGCATTGGGACTATGGACGGTTCCTGTAATGTTGTTTCCAGTTTCGACCGTCACCTGCTGGATCCTGTGGACGGCGATGAAACGCGGGGTTTTCCGGAAGACCGCCTTCCGGCTGGGAATTGCTACAGCCACCGCTGGCCTTATCGCCGCTGTTCTGTACAGTCCTGCCATCCTCGCGATGGGTTCTGATGCTGTAATGAGAAACCGGTGGGTCAGCCCTCATCCGCCTGAGGTTTTTATCCCCAGAAGCATCGAATCCATCATTGCGACCGGCGAGCAATGGACGATGGGGGTGCCCAACCCGGCGATCTGGTTATTCGGAACTGGAGTATTGTTGTCCCTTCTGCCCTCAGGCAGAAATGATGCTTCCTGGACCGCTT
>CAZSFB010000376.1:0-3389 GCA_964606035.1 uncultured bacterium
ATCCGGGATGACGTTGTCGGGACGATCGAGAAGATCGAACGGATCACGATCCCGAATGATATTATTCTGTATGGCCGGACGTTCTCGCTCCTGTCTGGCCTTGCAACCCAGATCGACAAGACCGCCAATATGTTCCTGATCGCCAAGCCGTTCATCATGCAGACTCTTATGACGAGGAGTGCAAAACAGGCTGCCAGCCGCCCGGTGGCACCTTCCGCGGCCTAATGACTCTGGCCGCAGATGTGATGGGTATCTCTTTGCGGTAACCTTAAGATTTGCTAATATGAATGAATGGTCAGAACTTCGGAGCTTCGTCGATACGCGCGCGTTCCGTTTCAGGGTGCAGTCCGGTGTATGGCGGGCGCATCAACGACTATTTTTTCGCCGGGGGGCAATGTCTCCTGTGGCGGAATATTTTTGCAGGCCCGAAGTACCCTGTCAGCAGGAACCGAGGTCAGCATCCGGTTCCAGATCCCTTATCTGGGTGACACCGTTGAAGCCAAAGGCATCGTCCGCTGGCGGCAGCTCGACGTTCGGCAGGATGAAACCACGGGCGTCGGGATCGAGTTCATCGAGATTCCCCAGCAAGCCCGGGACAGGCTTGTGCAGTATGTCGAGGCCCAGTCCCTCGGCGTTCTTTGAACCCCGGTTTCTCCCAACCATTCAGGAGCCTGCATGAGGCGTGTTTTCCGGTATGGCGTGGCCGTGCTTCTCTGTGCGGCCTCCTCATGTGGCGGGGGAGGGAGCAGGTCGCTCCCGCTTCCGCCGGATGGTGACCCGACAACGGTGGTCGGGATACCTACACCGGATATTTCCCCGGACCCACTCTACGGATTCCAGTGGCACCTGAAGAACACCGGCCAGTCCGGGGCGGTTGAGGGGGAGGACGTCAACGCTGAAGCCGCCTGGACCGAAGGGTACACGGGCTCCGGAGCCAGAGTCGTGGTGGTGGACGACGGTCTTGAGATCGGCCACGTGGACCTGTCCGGCAACGTCGTTGCGGGAGCCAGCTACAACTATGTATCCCTTGGGACCGATCCGACGGGTGGTGCCCACGGCACTTGTGTGGCCGGTGTGGCGGCCTCGGTTGGCGGCAATGACCACGGCGGCCGCGGTGTGGCCTATGATGCCGGTTTGATCGGCTACAACGTGCTGCAGAACCTCACCTCGGCCAATGAGGCTGATGCCATGACCCGCGGTCTTTCCGGCTGGGACGTTTCCAACAACAGCTGGGGTCCGGATGACGGAACCGGCCGCCTAGAGGCCCCCGGAACCCTCTGGGAGGATGCCGTCGAGTCTGGGGTGACATCTGGCCGTGGCGGAAAAGGAGCCGTGTATGTCTGGGCAGCGGGAAATGGTAATCCTGCCGATAATTCCAACTATGACGGCTATGCCAACCACCGGGAGGTGATGGCGGTCTGCGCCGTGGGGGATGATGGCATCGCGGCATCCTATTCCGAATCCGGGGCCAATCTCTGGATTTGCGCTCCGTCGCAGGGGGGCAGTGGCCAGGCGATCACGACCACTGATCGCACCGGCTCAAGTGGCTATAACCGCGGCGCCAGATCAGGCGATTACGAAGACACGGACTACACCAATACGTTCAACGGAACCTCGTCCGCGACCCCGGTGGTTGCCGGAGCCGCGGTCGTGATTCTGGATGCCAATCCGGACCTGACGTGGCGGGATGTCCGGCTCATCATCGCGGAGTCCGCCCGTCAGAACGACCCTCTCCATTCCGGGTGGTTCACCAATGGCGGTGGCTATCTGTTCAACCACCAGTATGGTTTTGGTGTCGTGGACCTGGGAGCCGCGGTCGCTCTCGCGGAAGGGTGGATAAACGCAGGGACGGAGGTTTCCTATGAGACAAGTGTGGCGTCGCCGGGACTGACAATACCCGATAATGACACCACCGGGGTCAGCCACGTGATCACAGTATCCGGATCAGAGATCTCCGCTATCGAATTCGTCTATGTCCATTTTTCGGCTGCCAATCATGCCTATTCCGGCGATCTTCGCGTCACGCTGGAACATGAAACCACAGGTACGATTGCGGTACTTGCGGTGACCCACGCATGTGCGTCGGATATTTGCACACCCTACGACGACTGGCGTTTTGGTGCTGCGGCGTTTTTAGGCGAGTCTGCCGACGGGGACTGGAGACTGACGGTCAAGGATCAGGCGGCGGCGGATACCGGGACATTCCAGTCGTGGAAGCTCCGGTTTTTCGGGCATTGAAGCGGCATGACGGCAGGGGGCATGAAATGAATATCCGGATCAGGCTTGTTTCTCTTGTGATGTCCGGGGCGATGCTGGTGGCCTGTGCTGCGGCGGAGGCGAGGTCGACCTCCAAGGCACTGCCGCAGGCCGAATCCACGGAGACCTCCGAGGATTACTGGTATGACGGAAGCCGCAGGATGCCGGTCTGGGTGCTGGGAAATCATGTAGCGGAGATCCAGTCAGCTGTAGATTCAGAGAGTCTGGTGAAAGCTGTCGACCCTGATGCGGAACTCACTGCCAAGGGCAGCGGTGCGCTCAGGGTGTACCGGCTTTCCCCCGGCCGCAAATCGCGGGACGTAATCCAGTTGGCAGCTTCACGGGGAGCGGAATCTGCCGGCAACGCCAGAACGAAGGTCTCCGAGCTGTTCGGCGACAGCCGTACCGAGGGCAGCCGCCTTCGGGCGCTCCCGGGCGGGGTCATTGTGGGATTCGCCGTCGACTGGAGCCCGGAGCGGTGCGCAGAATGGCTGGAATCGAAGGGGCTTTCCGTGCAGGAAAAACTCACATTCGCACCCAACACCTATCTGGTCGAGTCTCCTGCGGGTATCGAGACGCTAAGGCTTGCCAACCGGCTGTATGAAACCGGAGACGTCAGGCGGGCCCAGCCGGACTGGTGGATGGAGGCGGTTCACCGCTAGCGGCCTGTTTTCGCCTATCTGAGTCCCAGATCCTTGAGCTTCAGCTGAAGTCCCTTCCGCGAAAGGCCAAGGGCCTTGGCCGTCCGGGTCACATTATTGTTGTGCTCCTCAAGGGCTTTCAGGATAATTTCCCTCTGGACCCGTACACTGGCTTCGCGGGTCATCTCCTTGAACCGCCCCGCGGCGGATGTGCTGGCTTCCACAGGGGGCTGGTCGCCCGCAGGTACAGGGGAAACCGCCTCGAGTGGGGGAAGGTCTTTCGCGGACAGTTCATTCCCCTCGCAGAACAGCATCGAACGTTCCATCACGTTCTCGAGCTGGCGGATGTTTCCCGGCCAGGCGAAACCGGTGAGACGGTCAAGGGCATCCTGGCTGATCTTCTGGACGTTCCGGTTCAGCCGGGTGTTGAATTTCCGTCGGAAATGATCGGCCAACATCGGGATGTCGGTAGTACGGTCTCGGAGCGGCGCG
>CAZSFB010000377.1:0-3388 GCA_964606035.1 uncultured bacterium
ATGCAGGGGCTGATATTTTTCGAGCATGGGCACCGGCTCGTGGCGACCGGCGTCGGAATCCTTACGATTATCTCGGCAGTTCTGATCTTCCGGGAATACCGGCAACGCCCGGCTCTCTGGAAGATGGGGCTTGGTGCCCTCGCACTGGTGATATTCCAGGGAGTGCTTGGCGGAGTCACGGTGATCTACCGGCTTCCGCCAGCGGTTTCGACGATGCACCTTGGCACTGCGATGCTCTATTTCAGCCTGATGATCGTGCTCGCGTTCCTGACCCATCCAGAGCCCGCCCGCGGCGGCCCGTACCCTGGGGACATTCGCCGTATGATCGTAATTTCGACGGTTGCGGTTTACGTCCAGATCGTGCTGGGTGCGGTGGTCCGCCATACCAATTCGGGGCTCGCCTGCATGAGTTTCCCGCACTGCGGCGAGACGGCGTTTCCCGATGCCGCCGTCTGGATCCAGATGATCCATCGGCTGGGGGCGCTGGCCGTCATTGTCATCATGGTAAAGATGGTGGCCGCGGTCATGAAATCGCCAGCAACCTCCGCCGGTATCCGCCGCCTGACGGTGATTTCGGCCGTTCTGCTTGCCGTGCAGGTGACGCTCGGAATCCTGAGTGTATTCAGCCACCTTGAGCTGACGGTGGTTACGGCGCATCTGGGCGTGGGAGCCCTGCTGCTGGGAGTGCATGTGCTGCTCTGGATGTCGGCCCGTGGACGCTCCGCCAGCGAAATGCCACAGACAGTTGAAGCGGTGAAAGGGGTGGTGCCATCGGCAACGGTGTAAACAGTTCGCGGCTGAATCCGGGCGATCTGGTTGCGCTTACCAAGCCGAGGATTCTCGTGACCGTCATTGGAGCTGTCCTCGCCGGAGCTTACGTTTCGCCGGTTGACCCGCCGGTGGGGCCGTTGCTCTGGTGCATCGCCGGGATGGTGCTGGTGGTCGGCGGGGCGAACGCCCTCAACATGTACATTGAACGCGATATTGACGCCCGCATGGACCGGACCCGCAACCGTCCGCTGCCCGCCGGAAGACTGCCTCATAATGCCGCGCTGGTTCTGGGTATCGGGCTGGCCGTGGCGGGTATCCCGGTCGTCACATTCGGGGCGAACCCCCTTTCGGGACTTCTCGCGGCGCTTTCACTTGTCGTTTACGCGCTCGTCTATACCCCGCTCAAGCAGAAAACCTCGTTCGCGCTGCTCGTTGGAGGAATCCCGGGCGCTATGCCTCCACTTATCGGCTGGACCGCCGCCACGAACCGGTTCGAACTGCCGGGTGTCATTCTGTTCGCTATTATGTTCGTCTGGCAGGTTCCCCATTTTCTTGCCATTTCACTGTTCCGGACCGAGGAGTATGCCCGCGCCGGGCTGGTGCTCCATCCTCACGAAAGCGGTGAGCGGCGTACACGTCTTCAAATTGTACTCTGGTCGGCCGTGCTTGTGCCTGTAAGCCTGCTCCCGTTCATTCTGGGAGTGGCGGGGCCAGTGTATCTGGCAACCGCCATGGGATTGGGGATCGCCTTCTTCCTCTGGGGGCTTAAGGGACTGGCTGACACCTACCCCCCGGCCTGGCCCAAGCAGCTATTCGCCCTGTCGCTCGTTTATCTGGTGGCGATCTTCGGTGTACTGGTGTTAGAAGGGGGCTTGCGTTCCTGAGGGAAGCGTGAGAGCCATGACCACCCGCGTAATTTGTCTTGAAGTGAAGGATCTCTCCCACCGGTACGGAGACCGGCAGGCGCTAGAAGGCCTTTCGTTCGAGGTGGCGAAGGGAGAGATTTTCGGGTTTCTTGGCCCCAATGGCGTCGGCAAAAGTACGGCGTTTCATATCCTGACCGGACTGCTTCCTTTTACATGTGGTGAAATACGCCTGAATGGCAAAACCGTGCGTCCTTCAGATTCAAGTTATCGTGCCCGGCTTGGGGTGGTTTTCCAGAAGCCATCGGTGGACATTCAGCTCACGGCGAGGGAGAACCTGAAGTTCGGAGCCGCGCTTTACGGAATACATCGCGAGGTGGCTGCCCGGCGGATCGGGGAGGTGCTCCAGTTCATGGATCTCGCCGACCGTGCCGACGAGAAGGTCGCGGGATTTTCCGGCGGCATGCGGCGCCGGCTCGAAGTCGCCCGTGTGCTGCTTCATGATCCCGAACTTCTCATTATGGATGAGCCGTCCGCCGGCCTCGACCAGGCGACGCTTCGCCGGCTCTGGGATCGTCTGAAAAATCTCTGCCGGGAAACGGGCCTGACGGTGCTGGTCACGACCCATCATCCCGAGGAGGCCGAATACTGTGATCAGCTTCTGGTACTCGATGGCGGTAAGTGTGTGGCCGTGGAACCGCCGGAAAAGCTCAAGCGCCAGGTGGCGGATGACCTGATCGTGGTGGATGGCGAGCAGCTTGAGGAACTGGCGGCGGAGATCGAGAAGAATCTCTCGCTCAAGGGGCGGGTTTCCGGCGGAGTTCTGCTGATCGAGTGTCCCGATGCCCACAAAGCTGTTCCGCGGATTGTGGAGGCATTTCCCCGGGGCCGGTTCCGGTCGGTGGGAATCCGTACGCCGACTCTCGGTGATGTCTTCGCAAAGCTCACGGGGCATGATCTCGCAAGTGACCCGGGCGGGGAGGCCGCGGCATGAACCGGCCGGACACATTCACCGTGAATTTCTCCGCGGTTTTCGTTCTCTGGAAGCGGGACATCGTGAGGTTTTTCCGGCAGCGGAGCCGGGTGGCCGGTGCCCTCGCACAGCCTGTTCTTATGTGGTTCGTGCTTGGATCGGGCCTGTCAGGGTCATTCAAAGGTCCCGGCATGATGGACCAGAGCTACATGTCCTTTTTCTACCCTGGTGTGGTGGTAATGATCGTGCTGTTCACGGCGATCTTCTCGACGATTTCGGTCATCGAGGACCGGCACGAGGGATTCATGCAGGCCGTAATCGCTTCGCCCGCATCCCGGGCATCGCTCGTGATCGGGAAAGTGGCCGGGTCGACGACGGTCGCACTTGTCCAGGCATTCCTGTTCGTCCTGCTGGCACCATTCGCTGGGTATCCTTATGGGGTTATCGACTGGACGCTGCTGTTCGGCCTCTTGGTACTCACGGGTTTCAGTCTGACGGGGCTGGGGTTCCTGCTCGCCTGGATGATTGACAATGTACAGGGCTACCACGCCATTATGATGGTCGTTCTGCTTCCCATGTGGTTCCTGTCGGGTGCCGCCTTCCCGGTGGAAGGCGCGAGCCCGTGGATGCAGACGCTCATGAAGCTGAACCCGGTCACCTACACAGTTGAGGCGACCCGGTTCGCCATATCGGGAAGCAAGGCATCGCCTGCGGTCCAGGCGGCAATATTTTTCGACGTTTTTGTGCTCCTTGGCTTTACGGCCCTGATTCTCGCACTATC
>CAZSFB010000378.1:0-3375 GCA_964606035.1 uncultured bacterium
CCCCGGCGAACTGATCAAGCGGGCGGATGAGGCCCTCTACCAGGCGAAGCGCGGAGGGCGGAACTGCGTTGCACTGGCACCCGTCCCGCCCGCGGAAGCCGTCTCAGCGGACCAGCTTTGAGGTCGGCGCCTTCACCGGGCCGGCAAATCCCTCGAACACCACCTCAATCACTTCCGTGCCTCCAGCCATCTCGTCCATCCCGACCACCGTCCCTGTGGTCCCGGCCCGGATCTGGGCAGTCCCTCCACCACCCTTGATCTGTTCTGCCGAAAAATCGGCTGCACTCTTCACGATGTCACCCGGCATGAAATCACTCACTGAAAACTCCCCGTTCCCGTCCGGAAGACGGCCTCCGGACCTGTGTGGATTCCACACCCCCATAGACGAACCGGAGGCATTGCGCCTCCGGTTGCCCCCTCACGGGAAAAGTCCCTCTGACCGCTCAGAAGTTCCAGCCCACGGCCAGATTAAACTGCTGCGGATCATCATTCGTGTTCGAGAACATCCATTCGTAGTCCGCCTTCAGGACCACACCTGGGTGCGGGAGATAGGCAACACCCGCAACGACCTGCCGCCGGAGCCGGGCGGGATCCTTCAGGTAACCCGCCGGAACCTTGCTCTGCATGTCCACGTCCTCGTAACGGACAAACACGCGGCCCGATTGCTCCAGTCGTGGGGCCACCGCAGCAAGCACGTCATATGAGCCTTCCACATTCCAGCCCCAGAACCGGCTTGCGACCACGTTCCTGGGCGCCACAGTACCGGGGGCGCCGGGGAGGAACGTATTGGTGTCTCCGTCCTCGTTCCGGATCCGGGAAAGCGCCGCGTTCACAGCACCCGCCCTGCTGATAAAACCAAGGCCGTGCCCAAACCGGAGCTCGGCCTTGTCAATACGCGCCACGATGTCGCTCGTGAACATGCTGACTCGCACGTCCTTGAGTCCGCTAATGCTGCACGGGTTCGTTCCGGCCGCCTTTGCCTGGTCGGCAACCTTGCAGTCCTCGAACAGGTTCTGATCGGCACCGCCGTGGTAACCGAATACGCCGATGGAGAGACCTTCCGTCGGATACACCTCCAGACGGCCAGCAAAGGCGAGGTCGTCGGCGAAGGCCTCTATACCCTTCTGGCGCCCGTTGCGTATGCCATCCCTGCCTCGGAGCTTGTCCACCCGGAGACCATCCACGACCATCAGTTCATAGCTGAAGTAGTCATTGGGCTGGCCATAGATGGCAATTCCGGGCTCCCACCATGTGGTCGGCCGGACCCACCGGTCCAGCAGCGGACGCTGGGCACTCCAGTAGGTGGTGGGCTCGTGATACTTGTTGATGTGGCTTACCGGGACGAGCAGCACACCGGCCTGGATTCCGAACGCCTGATGCGGACGCAGGTCAACAAACGCCTGCTCCATCTCGACTTCCTTGCCACCGTGCTCGATCTCGACCTCGGCGAAGAAGCGCACCCAGTCATTGAAGTCATGCCCCAGGAACAGAATGAACCGGTAGGCGTCCGCGTTGTTGGCGTTGTCAAAACCGTTGAAACTGGCGAAAGCCGGCCCCACGTCGCTTGGCGCCCGGTAGATCACCTCGCCATAGGAGCCGATGGAAGTGCCACCCAGAATCCGCTCGGTAAACTCCCGGAACGGCCCCCCCGGCGCTGCCGCCGGGAGTTTTTCGTCATCAGCCCGGGAGTGCTGTGCACCCGTGCCCGCCTGAAGCTCATCCAGCCTCTTTTTGAGGTTCTCGATCTCCTGCCGGAGTTCCTGGTCAGGATTCGCCGCCGGTTCCTGGGCCTTTACGCTGGAAACCGGAAAAAGGGCGGCGGCCATCAGGGTGCCTGCCGCAAGAATCTTCTTGTAGTGGTATGGGATCATATCCTCGTGCCTCTCCTCGCAAGTGCGCCGCCAAGATGGGGCGAGTTGTCGTCACGCGTGGCGCGACGCCCTCTTTATTGTCTAATTGAAACCGATAGTCAATTACAATTTCATAAAAGGACAAAAAAAATGACCCGGCGGAGAGGCCGCACTCCCCCCGATCCTGCTTACACGGGCAATTACTTTTTCTTGACGTCCGGGAGCTTGCCCCCGAGCCGGAGAATCTCGACCCGGGTCACCTCACTGGTGGGATCAAGCTCGTAAGCACGTGCCAAATGCACCAGCGCCTGGCTCTTATAGCCCTCGATCTTGCAGACAAGCCCCTGAAAGTAGTGGGCACGGTGGCTGTCTTCCTTCAGCTGGAGGGCTTTTTCCAGATATTTTTTCGCCTTGGTCCGGTTCTCATCCTTGACACCTTCGCGCTTGTTGAACGACGCCCATCCGAGAACCGCCCAGAAATCAGCTTCAGTCGGGTTCGTCTTGATCGCCGACCGCAGATACTGCTCGGCCTCGGCAAACTTGCCACGCTTGACGAGGATCTCGCCTTTCTGGAAATCAAGCTCGCTTTTCAGCACCCGGTTGGCGCGCTCAATGATCGCCTCTTCGTCCACCACGCCGGTTTCAAGAAGCTGGTCGTACTCCTTGCGCTTTTCAGGATTCGTGAGCGTTTCCTGCAACTCCGTCACCTTGCCGAAAACCCCATGAACCAGACTCATTTCATCCTGGGTCAGCCCGAGCCCCACCAGAGAGTCCGGATGGAACTCCTTCACAAACTTGAGATAGGCCTTTTTGATATCCGCCGTACTGGACGTCTTGGGAATACCAAATACCTCGTAGTGGCTGACCTTGCCGATCTTGCCCTTCAGGTCACCAGCTTCCTTGAGAATGGCGGCTTTCTTGTCACTCATAAAAAAGTTGTTCCAGATAGGAACGAATCGCTTTTACTCCCCAATCCCTGCTACGGCAATAGCTCCGGCGGCCCTATTTCCCAAGCTTTTCGAGGATTTCGGCGTCATCCGGACGCTCCCTTTCGGCCATCTCAAACATCTTCTTTGCCAGGTCCGCCCTTCCCTCGGCGGCATACACCGTGCCCATGGTCTTCATCGAGAGGAAATGGTGCGGATCAAGGTCCATCGCCGCCGTGAGCCGCGCCTTGGCCTCAAGATAGCTGGGAGGGTTCAGTTTCGTGAGGGCTATGCCGAGCCAGCAGTGATAGTCAGGCTGCCGCGGGTCAAGATCAGCGGCCCTGGAAAGCAGTTCCACCGCCTTTTTCACATCATTTTTGCCGAGCAGGTTCTCCTTGCCCCGGTTGAATTCGATCTCTGCGGAGAACGACTGCTTGCGATCGGTTTCGAAAGCCGCCTGATTGCGCTGAAGAAACAGGTCGTAACTCGCCCGCCGGGTATTGTTGGAAAGCGTCTGGTAGGCAGTCTCGATCTTCGCATAGATCTCGAACAGTTTGGGACGCATGGGCCCCAGGTCATACTGCGTGTATTTGGCCGGA
>CAZSFB010000379.1:0-3333 GCA_964606035.1 uncultured bacterium
GGCGGCCAGCTGTCCGCTGCCCACGTTTTTCCCGCTATTGTCGGTGCTGGTCATCTGCATCCCTCTTGAGCTCCTTCGCAAGGATAGTCCTAAACGGCGCTCGTCGCATATTTTGCCCGCAGCCGGTTGCGGACGGTGATGGCGGTGATATTCATGGCGGTCACCAGGAAGATGAGCAAAAGCGTAGTGGCGCACACAAGCGGCTTCGTCGCTTCCACGTTCGGGCTCTGGAATCCCACGTCATAGATGTGGAAGCCCAGATGCATGAACTTTCGCTCCAGGTGAACAAACGGGAAGTTTCCGTCGAGCGGAAGCGACGGTGCCAGTTTCACCATGCCGACGATCATCAGTGGTGCGACTTCACCGGCGGCACGCGCCATGGCCAGGATCATTCCGGTGAGGATTGCGGGCGCGGAGGCCGGAAGCACGACCCGCCAGGTGGTCTCGAACTTGGTGGCCCCAAGGGCCAGCGAACCTTCACGCACGATCCGGGGAACGGCGGCCAGGCCCTCCTCAGTGGCAATGATCACCACGGGCAGGGTGAGCAGCGCAAGTGTGAGCGAGGCCCACAGGATGCCGCCGGTTCCGAAGGTCGGGGTGGGCAGCGCTTCTGGGAAGAAAATGCTGTCAATGGTTCCGCCGACACCGTAGACGAAGAATCCGAGGCCGAAAATGCCGAACACGATGGACGGCACACCGGCCAGGTTGTTCACTGCGATATTGACCATCCGGACCAGAGGCCCTTGCTTGGCATATTCGCGCAGATAAATGGCGGCGAGCACACCAAACGGCACCACCACGAATGACATGATGAACACCATCATCACGGTTCCGAAGATGGCCGGGAAGATTCCGCCTTCGGTATTCGATTCCCGCGGATCGTCGAAAATAAACTCCACGAGGCGGCTGCCATAGAGGCCGATTTTCCCGAATGCAGACAGCTGGTTCGCTGCCACGGCGCGGACGATGTGTCCGACAGCCATTTCCTTGCGGCGGCCATCGGCCGTTTCAAGGACCACGACATCGCTTCTCAGCTCGTCGCGAAGCTTGGTCAGTTCGGTTCCGATCTGGGCAAACTGGGCTTCTGCGGCCCGGCGGCGTTCCTCGATTTCGGCTGTCCGGGCAGCCCGCTCTGCATCTGGTACGGATTTGTCAAACTTCAGCTTGCGCTCGGCAAGCCGGAGCTTCTCGATTTCGTAGTTGACCTTGCCGATGTCGTGCTTTTCGATCTTCCTGATCTTTTCATACAGCTCCCGCTTCTTTTCATGGAGAGGGCCAAAAGCCTTCCAGACCGCTTCGGGTCCGGAGGCAAGAGTCTGGTCGCCGGACTTCAGCTCGACCAACATGCCGTAGAAGTTGCCCCACTCGAGCCGTTCCAGGACGACCGCCCATTCAGGACGGGTGACCTGCGCTGCCTGACGCTCGTCGATCCACTTGAAATCGGAACCGGTGATGTCGCGGTTTCCGATTTTCATGTTCTTGCGGTAACCGGTGGAGAGCGGGTCCTCTCCCTCGCCAGCGGGGTTGCGCTCGCGGGTGATGACCTCGCCAAGCAGCTTTGAGCCGTCGGCCATCCGGACCATCACGATTTCACTCTGCCAGAAGTGGCCGAGACCGTTCATGGCGATGAGAAGCAGCAGCCCGATGATGCCGAGCATGTTCAGGCTGAGCGCGCCCGCGCACAACCAGGTCCAGGTGACACCCACTTCATCGGATGCTTTTTTCTTGGCAAGTTCAGGCATGAGTCCGGTTCCGATCAGAGCTTGGAGTAGCGGTTGCGAAGGCGATGGCGAACCATCTCAGCCCCCGTGTTGACAACAAAGGTCATGGCAAATAGCAGTAATGCGGCAAGGAACAGCACCCGGTAGAGACTGCCGTGAACCGGTGCCTCGGGGATTTCCACAGCGATGTTGGCCGAGAGGGTCCGGAACCCGTTGAACAGGTCCCAGTCCATGATCGGCGTGTTGCCGGTGGCCATGAGCACGATCATCGTCTCGCCCACAGCGCGGCCGAAACCGATCATCACGGCGGAGAAGATTCCGGGGCTCGCTGTCGGCAAAACGATCTGGGTTACCGTCTGCCAGCGGCTTGCGCCCAGCGCAAGCGACGCAGAGGTCAGGTGCCGCGGCACATTCGAGAATGCGTCTTCCGAGATGGCAAAGATGATCGGGATGACGGCGAATCCCATGGCGAGCCCGACAACCATCGCATTCCGTTGGTCGTAGCGGATCCCAAGAGCCTCGTTCAGCCAGAGCTGGTAGTTGCCACCGAAAAAGGCCTTCTCAAGTACCGGGCTGATGGAAATGCAGCCCCACATCCCGATTGCGATGACGCCAAGGAGCAGAAGCGATTCGACACCAGCCGGGTAACGATTGCGGAAGCTGCGCGGGAACGAGAGCCAAACCCGGCTGGCAAGGATGACAAGTGCGGGAAGGACGAGGAACATGAGGACGAAGCCGGGGAAGATGCCCTGGAGCAGGGGGGCAAGCCAGAGGCCCCCAAGGAAGCCCAGCACAACGCTGGGTAATGATGCCATCGTCTCCACAACAGGCTTCACGTATCCTTTCAGGCTCGGGTGCATGAACTGCGAAGCGAACATTGCCCCAAAAACCGCCAGCGGGATGGCGAGGATCAGCGAATAAAAGGTTCCCTTCAGGGTTCCGATGATGAGCGGAATCAGGCTGTATTTGGACTCGAAGTCGTCGGTGCCCCCTGTGGATTGCCACGTGTAGGAAGGTGCCGGATATCCCTCGTACCAGATCTTTGAGAAAAGACCCTTCCAGCTCAGGTCCGGATGCGGGTTGTGTATATCCAGTCCAGTCAGCTCCCCGGGGGAGAGGATGAAGGCGTGGTGGGCCTTGGGGGCGAAATACAGACCCGTGGCCCCCTTGATTCCGGTGGATCCTTCCCAGAGGGTGCGCTCGGACGTTGAGAAATGGAGAGAGAGGTTTCCATTCTCGTCCATGACCGTGAAGCCACGGTCGCGCTTTGACGGGGAGATGAACCGGATCGCGCCGGTTTGTTTGGGAAAATCCCGGATCCGGGTCAGGACGAAGGTTTCCTCCGCCTCGTTCGGGCGGACCTTGAACCATATGCTTACATCACCGTTGGCCTGGCCTACGACAATGGAGCGGCCGCCGATCAGCATGGTCAGGGTGGTGATTCCAGATGGACCCGCCGAGACGGCTGCCGGGTCCGCCGGTTCGCCGTCGGCAAGCCGCCAGTAGACGAGCTGGCCCTCCGCCGTGCCGCCGTATAGGTTCCGCTGTTCAACGTCGATCAGAATCGAGGTGAGCTTGAACGGGGTTTCCGTTCGGAAGTTCTGGAAGGTTT
>CAZSFB010000380.1:0-3323 GCA_964606035.1 uncultured bacterium
GAGGTCGCTGTCGAGGATGTCGGCACGCTCCGCAAAAAGCTGACTATCACCATCCCTCGCGAGACCATCGGCGAGCAGTTCGACGAGCAGTACAGCGAGCTCCGCAACGAGGCAATGGTCCCCGGTTTCCGCAAGGGCCGGAACCTGAAAAAGATCGGCCTCAAGGCGAACGACACCTCGGAGCTGTTCTTCGAGGACGTGCGGGTTCCGAGTTCGCACATTCTCGGTGAGGAAAACCGGGGTTTCTACCAGCTCATGACCAAGCTCCAGCAGGAGCGGCTCGTGGTGGCTGTGCGCTGCATGGCAAACATGGCGGCCGCCGTCGAGCACACGATCAGCTACGTGAAGGAACGTGAGGTGTTCGGCGAGCCGCTGGCGAAGATGCAGAACACCCAGTTCGTGCTGGCCGAGTGCGCCACACAGGTGGAGGTTGGCCAGGCGTTCGTGGACAAACTTATTGAATCCCACGTCGCCGGGAAAGATGTCGTGAAAGAGGTCTCGATGGCGAAATACTGGGTGACCGACAACCTGAAGACGGTCGTGGACCGCTGTCTCCAGCTTCACGGCGGCTACGGTTATATCACCGAGTATCCGATTGCGCGCATGTATACGGATGCCCGGGTGCAGTCCATCTTTGCGGGTACCAACGAGGTGATGAAGGTGATCGTCGCCCGAAAACTGGGTCTGGAGTAGGGACAGGCCGTCCGGGTCACATCAGCAGGGGGGATGCCCTTGCGGCTGCTTGCCCGGGCGGAAGAAATCCGCGACACTTGAGCCGTGCCCCGGAAAGCGATCTGTCTCCCGGCGGCGGAGGTATCTCCAACGATGTCTGCAGACCAGAACCTGAACCCCGAAAAGAAGTCTCGCCGCCCGTACGAGACGCCGAAGATCACCCACGAAGAATACATTGAGGCGGTGGCGGTGGCCTGTGATCCAGCCGCTACGCCGTTCCTGCCGGTGAAGAACTCCGACGGCCAGTTGAATGGCGAGGGTGGAACCTGCCAGACCGGCTTCCTTAACAGCTAGCCTAGTAGTGCCAGTAGAGGCCGCCGCTCACCTCGTCGGGGGCGGAGCCTCCCTTCACGCCTGCACGCAGTTCCCAATTCTGCGACAGATGGACCGACTGGAAGACGGATGTCTCCCATACCTGCTGGCGGTCACCAAGGACTGGAACCAGATAGCGTCCCTCGGCATGGATGCGTGAACGGTTCCAGATGTCGAACAGCAACCCGCCGGACACCGATGGCCCCACGCGGAACTGGCTGTCGAACACACCACCGCCTGCGCCTTCGGCCTCGGCAAACACGTAGAAAACCTCCCTCCGCCAGAGCTTCGTCATGGCGGAGAGTCCTGCCCCGGCATTGCCGTACCAGGAGAGGCATCTCCACTTCGCGCACCGCTTCTCGCGGGGGAGTACCGCGCCCGTGTGTGCCTTCCAGGACAGCTTGAAGCTCCCCGGATCATATGGATAGATGGAGGTGATTCTGAGCAGTTCGGCCTGTTCCAGCAGGAACTTTTCTGTGCGGTTCTCGAACCGGCCCCGGAGATTCAGAACTTCCAGAACGCTGTGCGGCGGGAATCCGTCTTCGCGGCCCAGAAGGTCCTGCACGGCCGCCCGGTAGTGGAACTCCTCGAATGTCTGATACCGGTTCGCGCCACCCCAGATGCCAATGCGCCCGGAGCCGTGGCCCGATTCCGGCGGTGCGGGTCTTGCGACCTCCACTTCCGGCGGAGGAAGCCCAGTCCGGGTACGTTTGAGCAACATGGCCCGTTCGGCGGCGTCCCGGTCGTTGGAGTTTTCATCGTCCACCTGGTGGACCTGGAAATAGAGTCCGGCGGCATCGAGAACCCGGACCTGCCGCTCGGATGGCAGGTCATCATAGCCATCAAACCGGTCGGGCCCGCGCTCCTCGACGATCCGGGTGGCGAGCTCCCGTTCACTGGAGGTCAGCAGGTCCCTCCGGGCGAGCATCCGCCTGGTGATGGACGGCCGGTAGTGGACCTCGGTGACGAGACCGGGAATCGAGGTCACCAGTTTCACTGTGTCGGTGGGGATGACCCAGAGGTTGTATTCCTCACGGAGGTGGAGTTCCGGCCGGGCGACTTCGAGCAGCGAAAGGATGTGGTAGGAGCAGTTTTCATCCAGGAACCAGTCGTCGAAATGCGTGTTGCCCAGTTCCCACATGTGCTGGACCATCCAGTCGATTTCCGGCTCCGTGAATGACAGCCGGTATTCCCACAGGTCGCGGCTCTCCAGGTTCGAATATTTCTGGACCATGAGATAGTAGGGGATTGTCGAGAATCCACCCCGGAACCCGCCAAACAGCCCCCAGATTGGATATACCGGCCCGCCAGTGCCTTCGTCGTTGGCAGCGAAGTTGACGATATAGGACAGCAGGTCATGGGCGGCCTTGGTTCCCTTGCGGTCAATCCGCAGGAACGTGTGGCCATACATGGACGGAGGGTTATTGATATAGGCGGCGGAGAAAACGAACGTCACGGTTCCCGGGTCCAGTTGCCCGCGAAAATGCTCGAACCGGGCGCAGGGCTGCGCGGGGAGTTGCTCCGGGTCGATCTGGAGCTGTTCGCGCAGCCAGCGGAACCGGGCGGGGAACATGCACTGGGGGTGTTGTACCTGTTCGGTTTCTTCGATTGCCGGATCGAAGAACCGTGTCAGGGTGGCCTCAAGTTCGGCCTCCGGGTCCGTCTTGCCGTCCGGAGAGAAGAAAAACCCCCGGCCATCAGCCTCGCTCCAGGAGTGGCGGTAGTGGAGCAGCAGGAGCCAGAAGCGGGATTCGTGGAGTTTTCTTGCCTTTGCAGTTGCGATGAGTTCTGCCAGGTAGGCGGGATCAGGGGGGCTGGTGGCTGGAGCAGACTCCATTGCACCTGCGGGCTCATTTTCGGCGGTGGCCGTATCTCCGGCATGAACTACCGTCTGTCCGCAGAGCCAGAGGCCGAACAGGACTGCGAGCAGGAGATGGCTGGGCTGAAGTCCGGGCATAAAAGAGAACCGCCGCCCCTTTTAACGGGGGCGGCGGTCCAGTTGCAAAGTTTTCGGGTCTGACGGGATCAGATCTTCGTGCACGCCCGGGCAAGCACGGGATCCGAGGCCACCGTGGCCTTGACGGTCGTCAGCATGCCGGCCGGGGTGGTGCCGGCGGCGGGGAAGATTGTCTCATACTGCTTCTGGGTGACGGAGGCGAACTCGGCGTTCGCGCTGCAGCCCAGAAGGGCTGAGAACGCAGTCACGTACTCGCCGCCGCCGTTGGCCATGTCACGGGAGATCTGCTTGAAGTTCGCCTCGGCGAACATGAGCTGCTCAG
>CAZSFB010000381.1:0-3318 GCA_964606035.1 uncultured bacterium
AGGATGCCAACGTCGCCTTCCGGAAGGCGTTCGAGATCTACGCAAACGACTACCAGAAGAACTACAGGCTCGGACCGCCGGGACAACTGAAAACCGCTGCGGCTGAAGCGGCGACGGTATCCGGAGACCCGCCGCCGCCCGGTGCGGATGAAATCATCGTGGATTTCAACCCGAAGGACTATGGCGAGGTCGTGGTGGTTCACCTGAACGGGCTCGTGCCGGAAAAGGTTGAAAAATACTGGGTCGTGCCAACACCCGACGGGCAGATCATCAAGATCGCCTACCCGGAATACAGGAAACGGCGTTACGCTGTGAAAAGCTCCGTTGTCCGGGCGACGCCCGTTGAGGGTTCAGTTCTCGCAGAGCTTCCCCGGACCGTGGTGTCGGCATCCACCGAAGAGGCCCAGCCCGTTGGCGACATTGCGGTCAAAAACCTTGATGACCGGCTAGGCCGCATCAAGGCCAAGGCTGTGGCGCGTGCACTCGCCAAGTATGCGGCGACTGTTGCCACCAAGCAGGCACTACGGGGGAAAAACAACGAGAACGCCCTGATGGCGGAACTGGTGGGACTCGGAATGAATGTTCTCTCGGTCGCAACCGAAAACGCTGACACACGCTACTGGGGGTTTCTCCCTGACCAGATCCGGCTGGCCAGGCTGCGCCTTGCTCCCGGCCGCTACCAGCTCACCGCACAGCTTTCCATCGGAAAGAGCATTTCCCTGGGCGAGGTCGAGGTCGAGGCCGGAAAGGCCCGGCTCGTGAGCTTCTCGACATCCGAATAGATACCTTCTCTGGCTTTCTGCTGTAACTTTCCCGTGACAACCCGTACGCGGGATTTTCCGGCGTCGGCTGGATCATTAAGACTGGCAGGATGACGAGCGACCCCAGACCCGTTGTGCTTTTTCTCTGCACCGGCAACTCGGCCCGGAGCCAGCTCGGCGAAGCGCTGCTCCGGCACCGGGCGGGCGGCCGGTTCATGGTGTTGAGCGCAGGCACCGAGCCGAAGGGTGTGAACCCCTTCACCATCCGGACGCTGCACGAAATCGGTGTGCCGACGGACGGTCTCTCGTCCAAGCATCTGGACGAGGTCCTGAAAAACACCGAACTGGACTACCTGATCGCTGTCTGTTCCGAGGCTGACCGGAACTGCCCCGTAGTTCCGCTAAAGCACGGCAAGAGACTTTCCTGGCCCTTCGATGATCCGGCCGCTGTGCAGGGGACTGACGAGGAAAAACTCGCCGCCTTCCGGAAGATCCGCAATCAGATTGATGCGAAAATCACCAGCTGGCTGAAAGCAGGTCCATGATTCACATACACTTGTCACCACTCCGGAGCCTGACGGCCGAAGCCCTTGGCACCGGGCTTCTAGTACTCGCTGTTGTGGGGTCAGGCATCATGGCGGAGAACCTCTCAGGCGGTAATGCCGCTGTGGCGCTTTTGGCCAACACGATCGCCACCGGTGCGGCGCTATATGTCCTCATTGCAGCCTTTGTCGGAATTTCTGGCGCCCATTTCAATCCGGTGGTCTCCGTTCTTGAAGCCGGAAGCGGAGCCCAGCCGTGGCGGCGCATGCTTTTTCACATGGGTGCGCAGGTGACTGGCGGCATCGCCGGTGCGCTTATTGCCAACGCCATGTTCGGACTGCCTGCTCTTGAGTTTGCCACGATGGTCCGCACCGGACCGGGCCAGTGGACAGGCGAAATCATTGCAACGTTCGGGTTGATCCTAACCATCCGGCTTGTGGGCCGCCACCATCCGGCACAGGTACCGGCCGCCATCGCCCTGTATATCGTCTCGGCCTACTGGTTTACGGCTTCCACGTCGTTCGCCAATCCGGCCGTTACCATCGCCAGAACCCTGTCGGACAGTTTTGCAGGAATCCGCCCGCTGGATGCTCCGGCTTTCATTGCCGCCCAGACGGCCGGTGGTTTCCTTGGTCACGTCGCCGGAAACTGGTTTACCTCCGCTCCGCAAAAATGAAACGGGCCCCGTAAGGGGCCCGTCCACTTTGTCAGCCGGACCGGCTCAGGGAACCAGCCGGATTTCGTAGAGGTTGCGCGCCACATCCTTGCGGCGAAACTTCTTCGTGGGTGCGTCAGCGGCCGGCTGGGATACCTCGGCCGGCTTGTCTTCGCCTTCTCCGTCACCCTCGCCTTCTCCGTCAGCTTCGGCTGCTGCCGTATCCGCAGCGTCCGCCGGTGCCGCCGGCTGATCTACCAGCTTCATGACACCCCGGCGATTCACCGTAACCCGGTACCGGTCAGGATCGGACTCGATGTCTTTCCATCCGATGCGGACAGGTTCTCCGACACAGGGGACCACTTCAATGGCTGAAACCGTTTCCTTCTCGGGAACCAGGGAGCGGACAGGCAGCCAGGCGCGGCCTTCCACTTTCTTGCCCCTGCGTTCCGGGATCACCGAACCTGGCAGCTTCACAACTTCAGGATTCGGCTTTGTCCAGAGAACGGCTTCGCCTTTCGCCAGCCTGAGTTCCTTCGCCTGCTTTTCGGCACAGCGGTTGGGAGGTGGCGGCTCGTTCTTGCGGGCCTCACGCTTGGCCTTCATGTCAGCCTGCCATTTGCGAAGCTCCTCGACCTTCTTCTGGCGGGCTTCGGCCTGCTTATCCTTCTCGGATTTCCAGCAGCCGGTCGCCGGAACCAGTAAAAGTGCCGAGACCAAAAGCATCTTGCGGAGCAGCATGTTGATTACCTCCGGAGCAAACTTCGGAACTCCCTCCATAGCGGGGGCTGTCCGGCGCGGCAAGACGGGTAAAGGGGTTTTAACAATCCGCAATTGCCTGAAAATGCCGGTTGACACCCTGTACTGTTAGCCGGTACCGTCGGTCCTCTGACCCACTCGGGAAGCGGCCGGGACCGGTGTGACACCAGATGACACAGGGACCGGCCATAATATGAAGGTCGGCGGGAAAGCCGCCGGATACACGTACGAAAAGGACGACATATATGGCAAACTCCCTCAACAAGGTTCAGCTCATTGGAAGACTCGGAAAAGACCCGGAACAGCGGTTCACCGGCAATGGCACCCCGGTCTGCAACTTTACCCTCGCGACGAACGAGTTCGACGGACGCGACGATCAGGGGCAGAGCAAGGAGCGGACCGAGTGGCATGATATTGTCGCCTACGGAAAGCTCGCGGAAATCTGCAACCAGTACCTGGCGAAAGGCCGTCAGGTTTACATTGAGGGACGCCTTCAGACCCGCAAATGGGAAGACAAGCAGTCCGGTGAACCCCGCCGGAAAACCGAGATCGTTGCACGTGAAATGGTGCTCCTTGGCTCCCGGGAAGGGGCCCGCGAGG
>CAZSFB010000382.1:0-3306 GCA_964606035.1 uncultured bacterium
CATTCCTCGCCCTGGAGTTACCGTAATAGTGATAATGACAGGCGTGCAGGATATCCCGGCCCTGGAATGCCGGCGCCTTTCGGGGAGAAGGGGTCAGCCGTTCATAGGCGCTGAGCACTGTTCCGATTCCCCGGATCACCGGGCCGGGGAGTTCCCGGGCGGTGAAACGGGTTTCTGCAATTTCAGCCACCAGCCGGTAGAATTCGCCAGCCTCCATGTTCCGGTTGGCGAGCAGATACCGTTCACCGGTTCGCCCGTGCTTTTCCGCCAGCAGGTGCCCTCTGGCGACATCTTCCACGTCGATGGCATTCAGCCCGCCCGGATAAAAGAAGTTCAGCCGGCCCTCGGCAATATCGATCAGGAGTTTTCCCGAGGGGGTCGGGCCTATATCCCGGGCCCCGAACGGAACCGCAGGATTGCAGATGACGACATCGAGGCCGTTTCGGGCAAATGTTTTCGCTTCTTCTTCCGACAGCCATTTGCTGTTGAGATAGTCGCCGCCGTACCGGGCAGCGTTAAAGGCCGCCGTTTCGTCGGCGAGATTCCGGCCTTCCGTCAGTCCGACCGCCGCCACCGACGACGTGTAGACGACCCTTTCAATCCCCTGACGCAGGGCGGCCCAGAGGACGTTCATTGAGCCGATACAGTTCACCTCGTAGAACCGCTCGGGGCGTGGCAGCCAGAGCGCATAAATCGCGGCCAGATGGAATACCCGGGCGCACCCTTTCATCGCCGCAGTTATGCTGTCCGGATCGCACACGTTGCCAGTGACGATCTCTACATCGAGACCGTCCAGGTTCCTGAGATTTTCTCCCTGGATGGCCAGCACCCGGACCTCGCGTCCTTCCTGCAGAAGCTGGCGGACGATGTGGCTTCCGATGAAACCCGCTCCACCTGTGACCAGTGTTTTTCCACGAGTTTGGCTCTTTTCGGATGACATCCGGCCTCCGCTGCATTCTCAGGCGATGAAGCCTGTCGATCTTAGAAACTTCTCGATTCCACGGAACATCTCTTCCCGGCCGGCCGGAACCAGATGGCTGCCAGGTGTCCAGTAGACCGGCGGGCGTTTCCAGTGTTCCCACAACAGGTTGATCTGGGCAGGTGTCGCCATCCGGTCGCCCGTGCTTCCAATGATGAGGAGACGCTCCGGCGGGATCCTTGCCGGATAAGTGAGCGGGCAGGAGATCGCGAACGCATGGCGAAAGTCCTGGAGCGAACGCTCGGCACCGAAGAGCAGGGCACGCATCACGGCTCCAGCCGGCTGCCATTCCAGGGCGAGGTCGGGGATATCGACCACCGGATTGATGGGAATGGCGAAGTCGAGACGCGGCTCGAGCCCCGCGAACAACGACGTGACATACCCCCCGAGACTCATGCCGGTAATGCCCACTGCTGCCGCGCCGCGCTCGTCCTTGAGATAATGAAGCAGGGTTCTCAGGTCTGTTACCGCCTGCAGGCAGGCTTCATTGATCCAGGCGGGTCCGCCTGCGAGGAACTGGTAGCCGTTGAGAAGCGACACCCGGGCCTGCCGGTAGCCGTGGAACGGTTTCGTGAACAGGACGACATCGAAGCCAAGCCGGTAGAGCCTCTGCACGTCGAAATACCACTCGTTGAACCAGTAGGAACTGGCCGAGAAGCCATGCACGGCAATTATGACGGGACGCCCAGTGTCTCCGAGCTTGCGCCAGTAGCGGGCATGAACGATCCGGTTCGCCCGGTGAAGCAGGTATTGCCTGCGCAGCTTCGGATTGACCGGATCGTAGTGGCTTTCAAAATAAAGGTTTTCGCAGATCCCATCGTCTGGCTGGAACAGGTGTCCGCGAGCAGGACGGGCCTTGATGTGATCCTTGATGGCAGGGGGTTCAAGGCAGTCTACAGGATCCCAGTTCTTCAGGACCTTCTGATGGATATTGCCGTGGGCGAAAAAGTTGCTGATCCATCGTGCTGGGTTCAGCACCAGCCCGAACAGTCCGAGTGCCGCCGTACGGGCAGCGACATCGATTGAGGCAGTGAGGGTGGAGACAGCCCGTTCCGGACCGGTCATGGAGAACCGGACCGGAACAGAGGCGCAATCCTCCCTGAGGCTGTCCCACCAGGGTTCCTCCCCGGCAGAGAGCGGGGAGGGGCCCGGACGGATATGGGAAATCCGCGACAGCACGGCCATCGGCGGAGACCCCTCCCGGGTCAGAACTCGGCCCGCTTGTAGACGGTAACGACGGCTGCTCCGCCGAGCCCCAGATTGTGCTGGAGGGCGTATTTCACAGTACTGACCTGCCGCCTGTCCGCTTCGCCGCGGAGCTGCCAGTTCAGTTCGGCGCACTGGGCGAGCCCGGTCGCACCAAGCGGGTGGCCTTTCGAGATCAGGCCGCCCGACGGATTCACGACGCACTGGCCGCCGTAGGTGAAAGCATCCTTATCGATGTATTCGCCCGCCTTGCCCTCGGGGCAGAGGCCCAGCGCTTCGTAGGTCACCAGTTCGTTGGCCGAAAAACAGTCATGCAGCTCGCAGACCTGCACGTCGGTACCCTTGATGCCGGCCTGCTCGAACGCCTTCTTTGCCGCCCGCTGGCTCATCCCGTAACCGGCGATGTGGCGGCAGTCGCCCTCGAAGGTCTCCGGCCCATCGGTCGCCATCGCCATCCCGGCGATCTCGATCGCGTGTTTCTGGAGGCCATTCTTTCTGATGAAATCTTCGCTCGCCAGGATCGCGCAGCCGGCTCCATCGGAGGTCGGGCAGCACTGAAGCTTCGTGAGCGGGTCGTACATTTTCGGCGAATTCAGGATGTCTTGCAGGGAGTATTCCTGCTGGAACTGCGAATAGGGATTATTCACCGAGTGTTTGTGGTTCTTGTAGCCGATCTTCGCAAAGTGCAGCGGGGTCGTGCCGAACTTGTCCATGTGGTCACGCCCGGCATTGCCGAAGATCTGCGGGGCGGGGATCGTCGGCTCGAACTTCCGGAGTTTCATCATCCGCAGCATCTGCTTGTCGACTGGCGGCGTGTGTTCGGGGAAATTCTGTTTGAGCGATCCTTTTTGCATCTTCTCGAATCCGAGCGCCATGGTGCAGTCGGCGAGCCCGCCTTCCACGAGCTGTTTCGCGAGAAACAGCGCCGTCGACCCGGTCGAGCAGTTGTTGTTCACGTTATACATCGGCACGGCTGTGAGCCCCAGCTCATAAGCGGCGCGCTCGCCGCAGGTGGAGTCTCCGTAGCAGTAGCCGACCGCCACCTGCTCAACCTTTTCATAGGGGATCCCGGCATCCTTTAGGGCCTTTTCCCGGCTTCCTTGGCCATCTGGGGATTGTTT